>CANJNE010000087.1 GCA_947475275.1 Flavobacteriales bacterium
GTATTATTTGCGTGTAATGATGATGAGGTAACTCCACCGCCTTCTGAACAAATCGCATTGAATGTTACCATACAGCCTTATTTTGGAGCTAATACACTTCAATTAGATCAAATTTTCACCACCTCAGAAGGTTATGATATTCAATTTACTGAATTGAAATGTTATTTTTCGTCTTTTGCTGGAACATCAAAACCATTGTTCGATGCAGCGCTCTTTGACTATAGAGAAAGAGGTACAGCTGTGTTCAATGGCTATGGAAATCCCGATGATTTTAAAAATTTGTCAGGTTTCCTTGGTGTTGATTCAGCCTACAATCATGATGATCCATCGGCATTTCCAAATGATAATCCACTCAATATAATGATTGCGAATGATATGCATTGGGATTGGAACCCAGGATATATCTTTTTGAAGGTGGAAGCAAAAGTCGATACGCTAAATGATGGCGTACCTAACTTTAATCACTTCGTTATTTTCCATGTTGGTTCTGATGCAATAACCCAAAATTTAAGTTTTAACAATTTAACCTGGAATGCTTCTGGTCAAAACACCTACACATTGCCATTTAAATTGGATATGAAAACGTTTCTCAACAATGGATTAACCTCATTTGATTTGAAAAATGAATTTACTTCCCACAATATGCCTGGCGAGGAAGCTATTAGCTTGAAAGTAATGCAGCAATTCAAACAAGCACTCAGTCCTTTGTAGTAATGAAATATTTACTAATCATATTTGTTGGTTTATCAGTTCTTATTGCTTGTAGGAAAGAGAAGGTAGAATATTCCCAAACACCATACACTCTTGAAATTCCATCACATTTTCCTGATATGGCAATTCCAGATGATAATCCTATGACAATTGAAGGAGTAGAGTTAGGTCGAAAACTTTTCTATGAGGAAATGTTGAGCGGAGATAACACCATGGCTTGTGCAAGTTGTCATTCGCCACAGCATGCTTTTACAGATCCTAATAAATATTCTACGGGAATTGATGGAATTCAGGGAACTCGGAATTCAATGGCATTAATAAATTTGGGTTGGCAAACATCCTATTTTTGGGATGGACGCGCAAAAACCTTGGAAGAGCAAATTCTGGAGCCTATTCCAAATCCAATTGAGATGCATCAATCCTGGAAAGATGCAGTGAATAAGTTAAATGGCAATGTTACCTATCGAAATATGTTCTTTAAGGCTTTTGGTCAATCTGGAATTGATTCAGCTAAAGTTGCCAAAGCAATAGCTCAATTTCTTAGAACAATGATTTCAGGGACATCCAAATATGATGTCATGTATAAATATGAGTTTAGCATGCCACTAACTGCATATGAGCAGCAAATCTTGGGACAAGTTACCCCAGAAGAATGGGCGGGTTATGATTTGTTTAAGAGTATAAACGGAGCGGATTGTTTTCATTGCCATAAAGGTGCTATGATGCATGTTAATAAATTCAGCAACAACGGACTCGATGCGGCATTTACCGATTTGGGTCGTGGAGCAATTACTGGTAACCCTGATGATAATGGAAAGTTCAAAGTTCCAACGCTAAGAAATATTGCTTTAACTGCGCCGTATATGCATGACGGAAGGTTCACGACTTTGGATGAGGTTATTGAGCATTATTCATCTGGAATTCACATGAGTTCAACTATTGATCCATTAATTGAATATGCTTCACAAGGCGGGGTACAGCTTGATGCAGCGGAAAAGGACTTATTGAAAAAATTCCTAAATACTCTCACAGACTATAACTTTGTAAACAATCCAAATTTTCAAGATCCCGATTGATTTTGGTAACACTCACTCAGAATGATTGATGAAAGACGTTTGACCACTGAAGAAAAAGCCCTTCAGATTAATTTAACAGCAGATATTTATGGATGTTTTGCTGAAATAGGTGCCGGTCAAGAAGTTGCAGCTAATTTTTTCAAGGCTGGCGGTAGTTCAGGAACCATTGCGTATACACAATCTGCGTATGATATGAAAGTCTCTGACGCCATGTACGGTGAGGCTTCTAGATATGTTTGTGAAGAGCGCTTGATGACAATGCTTGATACCGAATACCAAACTTTAAAATTTAGATTACCTAACAAATACAAGGAGGCTCGCTTCTTCGCTTTTTCAAATACGGTAGAATCCTTAAATTATCATAAATCTAATCAAGGGCAAGGTTGGGTTGGTATTCGTTTCCAAAAATCACTTCTAGCAGAACCAAATGATGTCATTCTGCATATTAAGATGCATGATAATAGTAATAAGGCGCAACAAGATGCAATTGGTATTTTGGGCGTAAATCTTATCCATGCATGTTATTTTCATTCAGAAAATATGGATGATTTCTTAAACTTCCTAACGCATCGATTACCAAGGGAAAGAATGGAAATTGATATGTTACGTTTTTCAGGACCAGATTTTGAATACATGGACAATCGTGTCTTGGCATTAAACCTTGTAAAAAGAGGAATAACGGATGCTACGATGTTCGATTTAATAGGAAATGTACTCCAACCAGCTACCGCATTATATAAAAAGAATGTTTTGTTGATGAGAGGACGTTTTCGTCCGGTGACAAAGGTTCATATCGATATGATTGAGCAAGGAAAAAAACAATTCTTGAGGGAGAAAGATGTGAGTGAAGAAAATATTGCCGTAATTTTTGAACTCACCTTAAAAGATTTAACGGCTGACGGAAAAATTTCGGACAAAGATTTTTTGGATAGGGCTGATTTACTCGGTTCTTTAGGTTACACTGTAATGATTTCCAATTATTTGAAACATTACAAAATGGTTGAATACCTTGCTACTATTGCCAAAGGGAAGAAGCTAGGATTAATCCTAGGCGTTTACAATCTCTACACAATTTTCGACGACAGGTATTATGACAATCTTCCAGGAGGTCTTTTGGAAGCATTTGGAAGAGGTTTTGGACATAATGTCAAGTTGCTCGTCTATCCTGCAATTGATGTCGAAACCGGAGAATTAATTACACTTGATAATATTAAAATAGCATCTCATCTTAGAGGGTTAGTTACTTATCTTAAAGACAATGGTAAACTCGATAAAATTGACGAGTTTGACAGAGGCCTTTTGCACATCATGTCTGATGATGTCTTAATGAAGATTAAAGCATCATCTTCAAGTTGGGAAGAGGATGTGCCTTATGAAGTAGTAAAAGCCATCAAATTTTTTGAGTTGTTTGGATACCAGCCCAAGGTTTCTCATTAAGATATTATGCCTCATATTAAAAATGCACTTATTCGTTATAGAATTATAGACAGATGTCTTCGTAACAAATACAGACCATTTCCAACTAAGCAGCATCTTAGGGAGGCATGTGAAGAAGCGCTTTTCGGTTCTACCTTCGGAGATAATATTTGTGACTCTACAATTGAGAAGGATATGTTTGCCATGAAAATGGAACATGACGCACCAATTAAATACAGTAAAAAAAATGGAGGGTATTTTTATGAAGACCCAAGTTTTTCGATCAACGACATACCTTTAACGGATGATGATTTAAGTGCTATAAAATTCGCACTCTCTACATTGATGCAATTTCGCGAAGTAGAAATGTTCAAGCAATTTGGTAGTGCGATGGATAAGATTGTCGATAGGGTTTCAATTACTTCAGCTACTGATAGCGATGATGTCGGTAAATATGTGCAGTTTGAAACAGCAATTTCTCTTGGTGGAAATGAGTTCTTAACTCCCTTATTAGATGCCATTCGAAATGGATTTAATGTTAATTTTCATTACAGTAGTTTCATAACTGGAAAAGGTAAACTGCGATCATGTCTGCCTCTTCTACTCAAAGAATATAGAAACCGTTGGTACCTGATTTCTTTTGATAACGATAAGAAGGCAATTATAACTTATGCATTGGATCGGATGACCGATTTGAATATTACAAATGAAGTAAATCAAAGTGAATTTGATTTTGATGCAGACGCTTATTTTAAATATGTTATCGGAATATCTGTTGATAATCAAAGTAAATCAGAGCAGGTGATTTTGAAAACGGACCTTGTTGCTGCTAAATATTTACAAAGTCAACCTTTACATTTTTCACAGAAAATCATCGAAGAAAATAACGATTTTGCGATGTTAACTTTAGAGGTAATGATTTCAGAAGAGTTAATAAGGCTATTGTTATCCTTTGCTGGTGAAATAAAAATTGTTGCGCCAGATTCTTTGAAAAATACGATATTGGAGCGAATAACAAAAATGCAAAAGTTGCATAAGGAATAGGCGATATTATTCCTCTATTTTTTGTATCGGTCCAATTTCATCAAGAAATTCATTTAATCTTTTATCGCTAAACGGGGTTGTTAAAATTAGAAACTGGCATTTTGGAAGGCTTTCTGTAATGCGTTTCAAATGTATTCCATTTCCATTTTTAAATTGTTGTATGGCATCATCAATTATAAAAATCTTCAATTCTCCAACGTTATATCCGTTTTGAATATATAATTCGTACAATCGTTTTGGGGTTCCAACAATGATTTCAGTGCCATCAAACAAATCGTTTCTTTGTTTTAACATATTCCCTTTATCATGAACCAAATCAACTGTAAGGTCTAAATGGAAGGTGTATTTTTTTAGTTCATCATAAAGATTCTGAGCCTTATCATTGGAAGCACAACTAATTATTGCTCTCGGTGATCCTTCTCCAGGAATTTTTATTTTTTCCAAAACATTGTAAACAATGGAGGTCGATTTTCCACAACCTTCGATTCCTTCTGCTAAAATATTTCTTCCAGACTTCATGATGTCGAAGATGGACTCTTGAAAACGATTCATTTCGTTAAACCCTTTGTCTTGAAGAACTTCTACCAATTCAGGGCGTATTTTGTTCCAACTCATGATTCTAGTTTTTTGTTGTTTCTGTGACGATCTTTATCGCGATTCGTTTTTTTATTCAGATTATTCATAAGAGCTTCCTCAAGATTGATTCCGGTTTGATTGGCGATACAAATAAGTACAAAAAGAACATCTGCAATTTCGTCGCCTAAATCTTTATTTTTATCCGTTTCTTTCTCGCTTTGTTCACCATATCTTCTGGCCATGATTCGGGCTACTTCACCAACCTCTTCCGTTAATATGGCCATATTCGTTAATTCATTAAAATATCGCACGCCATGCTCCTTTATCCAAGTGTCTACCAAAAGCTGGGCTTCTCTAATACTGAGTGTTTTTTTATCTGTCATTTCATTCTTTTCTTTTGGAATCAATAACTATGGTTACGGGTCCATCATTTGTGAGTTTAACTTTCATATCGGCGCCAAATTGTCCTGTTTGAACATCACAAGCAGATATTACTCGTAAATGTTCTGTAAAATATTCATAAAGGGGAACTGCTGTATCTGGTCTTGCAGCTGTTATAAAACTAGGGCGATTTCCTTTTTTAGTTGAAGCATGTAGTGTAAATTGACTCACAACCAAAAATCTTCCATTAATTTCTTTGATTGCTAGGTTCATTTTTCCATTTTCATCACCAAAGATCCTAAGTGATGTTAGTTTTTGAATAAGGTAGTCAGCATCATTTTCATTGTCTTCTTGTTCTATTCCAATTAGAACTAAAAGGCCGTGAGCAATGGATCCAACAATTTCATTTTCAATTTTAACTTCTGCTTCACTAACACGCTGAATTACAACTCTCATTATTCGTAGATTGATCTCCTGTAAATATCATTAGGGTCTTCCGTCATCAGTTGCAAATAGGTGTTGTATCGAGAGATTGCCAGTTCACCATTTTCCAGCCCTTCTTTTACAGCACATTTCGGTTCGTTCAAATGCAAACAATTATGAAATTTACATGCCCCAAGCAATTCGCGCATTTCTGGAAAATAATGAGGTATGTTCTCACGTTCTAAATCTACAATTCCAAAAGCTCTAATTCCTGGTGTATCGATAATAAAACCTCCATTTTTTAATCGGTGCATTTCAGCAAATGTTGTTGTATGTTGACCTTGATCATGTGCAATAGAAAGGTCTCCGGTTTCCAATTCCAAATCAGGATCCAGACAATTACATAAAGTACTTTTTCCAACACCACTGTGTCCTGAAATCATCACTTGATGTCCTTTAATTTCTGATGCTAAGAGGTCGATATTTATTCCTTTTTCCGCACTTATTTTAAAACTTGGATAACCTATTTTTGCATACAATGCTATCAAATTGTCTATTTCTTCAATTTCACTTGAATTATAAATATCAATCTTATTGAATAGTAAAGTTGTTGGGATTCTAAAAGATTCCGCAGCGACCAAAAAGCGATCAATAAATGCCAATTGCGTAACTGGAGATTTTAAAGTGACTAATAAATAGGCGCGATCAATATTAGCAGCAAGTATTTGCATTTGCTTACTTAGATTGGTCGATTTTCTAACAATGTAATTTTTTCGAGGTAAAAAATCTTCTATTACAAAATCTTCTTCCATGGAGTTATCTTTAGTCAAAGTAACAATGTCTCCAACAGCAATTGGATTAGTGGTTCTTAAACCTTGTAATCTTATTTTTCCACGAATTCGGCATTTTACAACCGCTCCTTCAGAAGTTAAAACGGTATACCATTTTCCTGTCGATTTTAATACGGTGCCAGTCATTTGTGCAAAAATACGGGGAATTCCATTAATTTTGAATAAGATAATTCACATTATCTATTGGAATATTCTGCGGCTTGATGTCGTTGAAAAGCCAACATTTTAAAGTATTTTTGTTTTCCAATCGTTAAAAATGTCAATAGAAGTAAAGAACTTAGTAAAGTATTACGGCAATCAAGCGGCAGTAAACGATGTTTCATTTTCGATTAAAAAAGGTGAAATAGTTGGTTTTTTAGGTCCCAATGGTGCAGGAAAGTCAACGACGATGAAAATCATTACGGGGTTTATTCCTTCAAGTTCAGGATCGGTAAAAGTTTGCAACTTACCCGTTGACGTGGACAGCATGGATACCCGCCAAAAAATCGGGTACCTTCCAGAGCATAATCCGCTTTACTTGGATATGTATGTGAGAGAATATCTTGAATTCGTAGGGAAAATATATAAGATTCCAAACTTAAATGAACGGGTTAAGAACATGGTTAAAGCCGTTGGTTTAGAAGTGGAGCAAAACAAAAAGGTTGGACAACTTTCTAAGGGTTACCGACAAAGGTTGGGCTTAGCTGCAGCAATCATTCATGATCCAGAGGTACTTATTCTGGATGAACCAACCTCGGGTCTTGACCCGAATCAACTTGTTGGAATTCGTGATTTAATCAAGGAAATCGGAAAATCAAAAACGGTCTTGCTTTCTACACATATTATGCAGGAAGTTGAGGCCATTTGTGACCGTGTTATTATAATTAATCGCGGAAAAATTGTTGCTGATGATAAAGCTGAAAATCTTCAATTGAATTCCGTTAAACAAACTGTTTATGTTGAATTTGAAGGAAATGTTAGCAAATCTCAATTGAGTAAAATTGCTACTGTATCGAAAATGGAAACCGTTGGTAATGGATGGTTATTGGAGGGACAGAATGGAAGCGATTTACGAAAGGAAGTAGCGCAATACGCTAGAGATAATGGTCTTTTAATTTTAACGATGCGCCTTGAAGAACGATCGTTAGAAGAAGTCTTTAAAGAATTAACAAAATAAAATGCCGGAAAAATTTATTGATGAATTGAAATGGAGGGGAATGGTGCATGACATCATGCCTGGAACTGAGGACGCCTTAAATCGTCAAGTTTGCAGTGGTTATATTGGTTTTGATCCAACAGCTGATTCACTTCATGTTGGTCATTTGGTTCAAATTATGACCTTAGTTCATTTTCAGCGTTGTGGTCATAAACCAATTGTGCTTGTTGGTGGTGCTACTGGAATGGTTGGAGATCCATCCGGAAAGTCAAAAGAAAGAAATTTATTGGACAAAGAAACCCTTGAACATAATGTTTCGTGTGTGAAAAGGCAACTTGAGCAATTTTTGGATTTTCAAGATGTCCAAACAGGAGCTGAAATGGTAAATAATTACGATTGGTTTAAGGATATGCATTTTCTTGATTTTATTCGAGATGTTGGAAAACATATTTCAATCAGCTATATGATGTCCAAAGATTCTGTAAAATCCAGACTAGAAACAGGTTTGTCTTTCACTGAATTTACTTACCAATTGGTTCAAGGGTACGATTTCTATTATTTGAATCAAAATTACAATTGTGTTCTACAAATGGGAGGTTCCGACCAATGGGGCAATATTGTTACTGGAACAGAATTGATTCGAAGAAAAGATGGGGGAGATGCATTTGCTGTTACAACTCCACTTATCAAGAAAGCTGATGGAACCAAATTCGGAAAAACTGAAGCCGGAAGTGTTTGGCTTGACCCTGAACGGACTTCTCCTTATGAGTTTTATCAATTCTGGTTGAATGCCTCTGATGCCGATTCAGCTAACTATGTGCGAATTTTTACATTGAAAACACAAGATGAGGTATTGCAATTGGAGGAAGAACATCAAGCAGCGCCGCATCTAAGAATATTACAGAAGGCCATTGCTGAGGAGATTACGTCGAGAGTTCATGGTGAAAGTGCCTTAGCAACTGCAATCGCGGCATCGAATATTTTATTTGGAAAATCGACCACTGAAGATTTAAGAGCCATTTCTGAAAAAGACTTTTTTAATATTTTTGATGGTGTTCCACAAGCAATTATTGGGTTTGCAGATATTGCTAACGGAATTTCAATCGTTGATGCTTTATCTGGAAAAACAGGGTTCCTACCATCGAATAGTGAAGCTAAAAGAGAGTTAAAAGCAAATGCTGTGGCTCTTAATAAGCAAAAAGTAGATGAATCTTACATTGTCACTACAGGAGATTTAATCAATAACAAGTATTGTCTTTTAAGCAAGGGTAAGAAAAACAACTATATTTTAATCGTTGAATGATTAGTTGATTTCTAAAGGGCTTTCAACAAAGTCTTTCCCACATTGTTATTCTAACAAAAACAAGAATGGATTTATACAAAGCCATCTTCGAAAGTAATAGACCTTTTCTCATTGCTGGTCCTTGCAGTGCTGAATCTGAAGAACAAATGTTTCAGGTAGCCCATGATTTAAAGTCATCTACCAATACAAGTATTCTGCGCGCAGGTATATGGAAACCAAGAACGCGACCATTAAGTTTTGAGGGTTTTGGGGATACTGCGCTGGATTGGTTGGTAAAAGCTGGTAAAGCAACTGGATTGCCAACAACCGTTGAAGTTGCCAATAAGCTTCATGTTGAAATGGCCTTGAAAGCAGGTGTTGATATCCTTTGGATTGGTGCCAGAACAACAGTAAATCCTTTTACAGTTCAAGAAATTGCTGATACTATTAAAGGTTCTGATATACCTGTTCTGGTTAAAAATCCTGTAAATCCTGATTTGGAACTTTGGATTGGAGCTATTGAACGTCTTCAAAAAGCTGGTTTAAAACAGGTTGCGGCTGTACATAGAGGGTTTTCGTATTACAATCATATCAAGTACAGAAATGTTCCACAATGGGAAATTCCAATTGCTTTGCGGGACAGAATGCCACAAATCCCAATAATTTGTGATCCGAGTCATATAACAGGGGCAAGAGGTTTGATTCAGTCCGTATCACAAAAAGCAATGGATTTGAATTTTGATGGACTCATGATTGAAGTTCACCCGAATCCGGAACATGCATTGTCAGATGCCAATCAGCAAATTACACCTGTAGAATTGGCTCAATTGATCGAAAATCTTGTCATTCGCAGTCATGAGGTTTCTCCTACAATTGAAGATAATTTGAAAGAAATGCGAGATAAAATCGCAATCTTAGATGATCGGATTTTTGAATTGCTTTCAGCTCGAATGAAGATGAGTTCTGAGGTTGGCGCTTTCAAGAGAGAACATCATGTTACTATTTTTCAGCAAGAACATTGGAAGCAAATGCTTTTGAAAAGATTGGACATGTTGGACGAATTGGATTTGAGTGATAGTTTTGTCAGACGCTTAATGGATGAAATTCATCAAGAATCTATTCGACATCAAACTAAAGTGATGAACCCAAAAAATGATTAAAAAGATTGTTCCATCAAACTTAAAAGGTATTGTTAATGTGCCTCCTTCGAAAAGTGATGCGCAACGGGCAATTTTAGCAGCAGCATTATCCAAAGGGCAATCTACCATTTCAAATTTTGGTAAAAGTGACGACGTGTTGAATATGATTAAAATTATTCAACAAATGGGAGCATCTGTGAGTTCCTCAAATTCTAATTCAGAATTAATTGTCGAAGGAATAGTAAATTATCCCTCATCAGGAAATATTCATTGTGGAGAAAGCGGTTTAGCAGCAAGATTAATTCCTGCCATTCTTGGTGTATTTGAAGGAACCTTTATTCTGTCAGGTGAAGGCACATTAA
>CANJNE010000088.1 GCA_947475275.1 Flavobacteriales bacterium
GTAAAATATGGTTCTTTTAATGCTGGAGCATGGTATCGAAACCGTGATGCATTCATTTTAACCCTAGGTATAAATACAGGTAAGTTTAAATTGGGTTACAGTTATGATGTAACGGTTTCCAAATTAAATAATGGCGTTTCAGGTGGTTCGCACGAAATTTCAATGGGGCTCTTCTTGAATTGTAATAAAAAGCCGCCTCAATTTAAAACTTTGTCTTGTCCATCATTCTAGATGTAACCATATTAAATTGAATCCGTTAATTGAAAGAATTATAATTTTTAAAACGTTAAACAACAAATAAAGTATGAAGTCTGTGAAATATCTTTTTTGTGTTGCTGCTTCAGCCCTTACTCTAGCTTCGTGTATGAAAGAATCCTCAACTGCTACGGGTTGGGAATACAGCAATCCTGAAACTGGAGGTTTTGAGAAAGCACATTTTGTGGAGCAAGAAACTGGGCCAGGTTTGGTATTTATTGAAGGTGGAACTTTTGTAATGGGGCGTTCTGAATCGGACGTTATGTACGATTGGAACAATAGAGCTGCAAGAGTAACAGTTTCTTCATTTTACATGGACCAAACAGAAGTTACCAATTTTCATTGGTTAGAATATTTGTATTGGATAAATCGTACCTACAGTACTGACTATCCTATGGTTTATCAAAATGCTCTTCCAGATACACTTTGTTGGAGAACACCACTTGGTTTCAATGAAAAATTTGTTGAATATTATTTGCGCCATCCTGCATACAGAGATTATCCTGTGGTTGGTGTTTCTTGGTTACAAGCCAATGACTATTGTAAGTGGAGAACTGACCGTGTTAATGAACAAATATTAATTCGCGAAGGAGTTTTACAATTCGCTGATAGAGATCCTGATCAAGTATTCAATACGGATTTATACCTAGCTGGCGGAAAACTTGTAAGTGCTGATGGATCAACAGGTGAATATGAACTTTCTGAATCTGTTGAACCAGATCCTAAAAAGAAAAAGAGTCAACCACAACCTAAACCAGATAAATACCATAATGGTAAGGTTAATTTAGCAATTAAAGATCAGCCAGATCCAAAAACCGGTAAATACAAATTACGACCAATTAGTATGGAGGATGGATTACTTCTTCCTCATTACCGACTTCCAACAGAAGCAGAATGGGAATTTGCAGCAAGTGGGCTTATTGGAAATTTAGAAGAAAATACTGAAAACATTGATGCCCGTAGGTTCTATCCATGGGATGGACACTGGGTTCGTGATGAAAATGATCAATTCAAAGGTGCCATTTTAGCAAATTTTGTAAGAGGTCAAGGAGATTTAATGGGCGTTGCAGGCGCATTAAATGATGGCGGTGATGTTACTACGCCAGTTGAATCTTATTGGCCAAACGATTATGGTCTCTACAACATGGCAGGTAATGTATCTGAGTGGGTTCTTGATGTTTATCGCCCGCTATCATCTGAAGATTTTGATGAATTTAGACCTTTTAGAGGAAATGTTTTTACAACAAAACAACTCATTTTAACCGACGAAGGATTTAAATATGAAATGACTAATGCTGAGGAGCTATCTTATGATGTTCATGGTATGAAAGAATATTTGAACGAATTTGAACGCGTTAGATTTCAACGTATTTCAGGAAAAGAGCACGAAACATACGGGAAATCGAAATATACTAGCCTTAATGACACCAATAGGGTTAAAGGTATGCAAGCGAAAGTCGCTTCTGAGAACCCTGTAAAACCAGACGGTGATCCAGATGATTATTTTCTTTCACATGATTTAATCAAAGACTCTATTGAATTGCGTCTTATAAAAGCACTAAATGATGTGATTGACACCTCTATAGCATTGAAGAATGATAAAAGATTCAAAGATTGCGATGCAATGATCAAGAAAGAATTTTTTAAATTTTTAACTCTGGATGCAATGAAGAAATCATGGGTTGATGCTGGAATTTGTACTGCAGATGAATACAAAACCTATCGTTCAGATATCGTGGCAATGATTTTAGCAGGAATTCAAGAATACGTTATGGACACACCAGGTAAAATGCGTTTTAGAAATGTTACCCAAGAGGAAAACTTGGATCGCATGAATTACCGTAAGGATGATTACATTGATTACAAAGATGGTGATTTAGAATCTTCAAATTACTACAACAATCAAGGAAAAATTTCTGACATCAATAACGGTGTAAGAAGTGAAGATCTTATAATGTATCAAAATGGGCATGAAAACTACGATTTGATAGGCGGAGAGTTGGTAGGAGACTCAACGGTTGGCAGAAATGGATGGCCCACTACAATGATATCTGATCGATCTAGAGTATACAAAGGTGGCTCTTGGGCAGATAGAGCGTATTGGTTAAATGTTGGAAACAGAAGATATTTAGATGAACGTTTGTCAATGGCCACTTTAGGATTCAGATGTTGTATGGATAGGATTGGAAGTCCACATGGTAACAATTATCAAGGAGGAAGTGGAAATATTTTCCAAGGCCTTGGAAAAAGAAAAAGATAAAAATTAGCCCGGTAACGGGCTTTTTTCTTTTAAAGAAATGAAAGCAAAGGATACATTCGATTTATTCTATGAGTGTGCAGGTGTTTGCACTGACACCAGACAGATATTTATAGATTGTTTATTCATATGTCTTAAGGGAGATAATTATGACGCTAACGAATTCGCATTAAAGGCCTTAGAATTAGGAGCCAAATATGTTATCGTTGACGATGCTAAATATGTACAAAATACAAGGATCATTTTTGTTGATGATTCGCTCGCTTATCTTCAGAATTTAGCAAATTACCACAGAAAAAAGTTTAATATACCTGTTATTGGTATCACTGGAAGCAATGGTAAAACAACATCGAAAGAACTTATCAATGCGGTTCTTTCTACTTCATACAATACACTCGCTACTGTTGGTAATTTAAATAACCATATTGGTGTCCCGTTAACCCTCCTCCGTTTAGACCAACACCATGAGTTAGCAATTATCGAAATGGGTGCAAATAAACTGTATGATATTAAAGAATTATGTGATATTGCCGAACCCAACTTAGGGATAATTACAAACATCGGTAAAGCACATTTAGAAGGCTTTGGTTCTTTTGAAGGTGTACTTCAAACAAAGAAAGAATTGTACGACAGTGTTACGCATTCAAATGGAATACTGTTTTACAATATAGATGACGAGATTTTATCAAAAAATATTCCATCTGCCATACAAAATCTAAGCTATGGAAATAACTCCAAAGCATTCGTATTTGGTGAGTTAATTGAATTAAACCCTTTTGCCTGCTTAAAATGGAAACATGGAAACTATGAGTCTCCAATCATTGAAACCAAAATGGTTGGAAAATACAATTTCTATAATTTTCTAGCGGCAATAACTTTTGGAATTCATTTTAATATTGATCCAGAGAAAATAAATGAAGCTATTTCTAATTATGAGCCCACCAACAAGCGCTCACAAATTGTTAAAACAAACTATAATACACTCATATTAGACTGTTACAATGCGAACCCAACAAGTATGAGGTCTGCGATTGAGAGCTTCTCTCTAATTGATCATCCTAACAAGGTAGCCATTGTAGGCGACATGCTTGAGCTTGGTCAAGAATCCGTCGCTGAGCACAAAAAGGTACTCGAATTGATGAAACAATTTAATATAGAAAACATTACTGTTGGCCCTATTTTCAATGAGCTTTCTGATAACGATGCCATTTATAAAGTAAGGGACACCAATGAATTACTTAACATTCTAGATGAGAATCCTATTCAGAACAAGCTTGTCCTCATCAAAGGATCTCGAGGAATAGGACTGGAAGTTCTTGAAAAAGCCTTATAATTAAACTTTAAGCAAACCTCTAGAAATCACAATTTTCTGAACCTCAGATGTACCTTCGTAGATTTGGGTAATTTTTGCGTCACGCATTAAACGTTCAACATGGTATTCTTTGACAAAACCATATCCACCATGAATCTGAACAGCCTCTACAGTTTGTTCCATGGCAACTTTGGAAGCATACAACTTTGCCATAGCGCTAGATTGCGTATAATCTCTTCCATTATCCTTGTCAACAGCAGATTTATAAACCAGTAAACGTGCGGCTTCAACCTCTGTAGCCATTTCAGCTAATTTGAATGCAATTGCTTGATGTTTGTATATTTCTTTACCAAATGCTTTTCTTTCTTTCGAATATGCAGTAGATAATTCCAAACCTCCAGCAGCTATGCCTAAGGCCTGTGCAGCAATTCCAATACGACCCCCAGAAAGCACCTTCATTGCGAATTTAAATCCAAATCCGTCATCCCCTATTCTATTTTCCTTAGGAACTTTAACATCGTTAAACAATAGCGTATGTGTATCACTTCCGCGAATCCCCATTTTATCTTCTTTCGCTCCAACCACAAAACCATCCATTCCTCGTTCGATAATGAACGCATTAATTCCTTTGTGACCTGCTTCCACATTCGTTTGCGCAATCACCAGATAAATAGAAGCCGATGAACCATTGGTAATCCAATTTTTTGTACCATTCAACAAGTAGTAATCTCCATGGTCGATAGCAGTTGTTTTTTGTGAAGTTGCATCAGAACCAGCTTCCGGCTCAGAAAGACAAAACGCACCTATTTTCTCACCCTTGGCTAATGGAACCAAATATTTTTGTTTTTGTTCCTCTGTACCATATTGCTCTAAGCCCCAGCACACCAATGAATTATTTACTGACATACAAACAGACGTTGACGCATCTACCTTTGAAATTTCTTCCATTGCCAAAACATAAGAGAGCGTATCCATACCACTTCCTCCATATTTTGGATCAACCATCATACCCATGAAACCCAATTCACCGAGTTGTTTAACTTCTTCAGCCGGGAATCGTTGATCACGATCTCTTTCAATCACTCCTGATTTTAAAACATTTTGAGCAAAATCTCTTGCTGCTTCTTTAACTGCTAGGTGTTCTTCAGATAATTCAAAATACATGGTTGCTATAGTTTTAATTGAAACATCATATGGATGTGTTGCAAATTTAATTATATAATTTTATTTTCGATTTAATTATGGAAGAGAAGCATTATGAAATTATTGGATTGATGTCTGGAACATCGATGGATGGCTTAGACATTGCACATGTAAAATTCAGTTTTTTCGCAGATGACAATGTACAATTCAAACTTCTGAGTTCAGAAACGATGGATTTTCCAGAAAATCTCTTACAGAAACTTTCTTCAGCAACAAGTTCTACAATCCCATCAATTTTACAATTAGATAAAGAGCTAGGTGTTTTTTTCGCCAAAGCTGTTAATGAATTCATTTCAAAAAATCATATTGACAAATCTAAAATTCAAGCAATAGCTAGTCATGGACAAACCATCCTGCATCAACCCGAAAATGGGTTTACGTATCAAATTGGTTGTGGTTCTTCTCTCGCTTTTCATACACAAATTCCTGTTATCAATGACTTTCGATCTAGGGATGTAATTGCTGGAGGGAACGGCGCACCATTGGTTCCAATAGGCGATTTTATGCTATTTGAAAATCTAGCAACAAGTTTTTTGAATATTGGTGGTTTTTGCAACATTAGCTTCAGAAAAAATTCAGAAATTATCGCATTTGATTGTTGCCCTGGGAACTTACCTTTAAACAAGTTAGTCGGATCCAAAGGACTTTCTTTTGATGCAAATGGAGAAATGGCAGCATCCGGTTCGATAAACTTTTTCTTACTAGACCTCCTAAATTCTCTGGAATACTATCAAAATATTGGTCCGAAATCTCTAGGAACGGAATGGTTGGAAGAAAAATTTTACCCATTGTTAAAATTTGACAAAGAAATTGAAAACAACCTTTGTACAGTAGTAGAGCACATTGCTTATCAGATTTCTACCATTTTAAATGAAAACAATCTAGATTCAGTCTTTATTACTGGAGGCGGGGTTAAAAACAATTATCTAATTAGCCGATTGGCGCACTATTATAAAGGGAAAATTGTGGTTCCAGAACAAGATATTATAGATTTCAAAGAAGCCATCATATTTGGTTTGCTTGGAGCGCTATATCTGGACAAAAGACCCAATAACGTGCCATCTGTAACGGGTGCTTCTCAAGTTATTAGTGGTGGAGTGTATCATATAACTGGGAATTAATTCCTACTTTTTCACAAAAGCATATTGGTAACTATTTTGAAGTTGTTTTCTGGTAGAATACAGATTACTAATTTTGTTCATTGAAGAAGTATATATTCTTGAAAAATGAAAGATTTACTAGCAAAATTTGAAGGAAAGCGACCTGAAATTGTATTTGAATGGAAGGATGCTGAAACAGAAGCAGAAGGATGGGTTGTAATCAATTCATTGAGAGGTGGTGCTGCTGGTGGTGGTACAAGAATGCGAATTGGTTTAGACAAAAGAGAGGTTGAATCCCTAGCTAAAACAATGGAAGTTAAGTTCACTGTTGCCGGACCAGCTATTGGTGGCGCCAAATCTGGAATTAATTTCGATCCAAAAGACCCAAGAAAAGAAGGCGTATTGCGCAGATGGTATGCTGCCGTTACTCCTCTTTTAAAACATTATTACGGAACAGGCGGTGACTTGAACGTTGATGAAATCCATGAAGTTATTCCAATCACAGAAGATTGCGGCGTTTGGCATCCTCAAGAAGGTGTTTTTAACGGCCATTTTCAACCAAGGGAATCACAGAAAATCAATCGTATTGGCCAGTTGAGATATGGCGTATTAAAAGTAGTTGAAGACACTAAATATTCACCTGCTATTGATAAAAAATATGTCGTAGCTGATTTAATTACAGGTTTTGGTGTTGCCGAATCCATAAGACATTTCTACAATTTGTGGGGAGGAAATCTTAATGGTAAAAAAGTAATTGTGCAAGGATGGGGAAATGTAGGTTCTGCTGCAGCCTTTTACCTTGCGCAAAACGGCGCTAAAGTTATCGGAATAATTGATCGTGTAGGTGGTTTAATAAATGAAGACGGATTTACCTTTGAAGAAATTAAAACGCTTTATTTAAATAAAAACGGAAACGAATTATCGCATCCTCACCTAATTTCATTCGATGAAATGAATTCAAAAATATGGGGATTGGGTGCAGAAGTTTTTATACCATGCGCGGGTTCAAGGTTGATTACTGAGAGCCAACTGGATGAAATGATATCGGGAGGTATAGAAGTAATCTCTTGCGGTGCTAATGTTCCTTTTGCTGATCCTCAAATATTTTTTGGTCCGATAGGCGAAAAAGCTGATAATTCACTATCCCTTATACCGGATTTTATTTCCAATTGCGGAATGGCAAGAGTTTTTGCATATCTGATGAGTAATGATATAAAGGATATTACAGACGAAGGGATTTTTGCAGACACAAGCGAAACGATAAAAAAGGCATTGGTTGAAGCACAGAAAAAAAATGGACTAAAAACTGGGATCGCAAAGTCTGCTTTTGAAATTGCATTAAAACAACTTGTATAAAATGGAAATTACCATCCTTCTCGTTTTTATCTTAGGATACCTTGCCATTACAATGGAGCATAGTCTCAAAATTGACAAGTTGATTCCTGCATTACTAATGATGGCAATTTGTTGGACGATAATTGCTTTAGGAATTGGCGATGCACAATCGTGGTTTGACCCTCATCATTCCAAACTCATGGATATTTCTTCCTGGTCCTTGGAACAAAAAAATCATTTATTGGAAGGTACATTATTGCACCATTTTGGAAAAACTGCTGAGATTTTAATCTTCTTGATGGGTGCAATGGCAATTGTAGAAATGATAGATCATTTTGAAGGTTTCAGTGCAATCAAAAAATTGATCAAGGCTAGAAAGAAAATCACTTTGCTTTGGATCATTTCATTTTTAGCATTTTTTCTTTCTTCGATAATAGACAATCTTACGGCTACCATAGTCTTAATTACCATACTTAGGAAAATCATTTTTGACTCCACAGACAGGATGTGGTTTTCCGGTTTCATAATAATTGCAGCAAATGCAGGAGGAGCTTGGACACCTATTGGTGATGTGACTACAACCATGCTTTGGATGGCAGAAAAAGTCACCACAATGGAATTGATAAAATATTTGGTTATTCCTTCCTTATTGAACATCTTAATCCCACTATTAATTGCATTTTTTCTTCCTGTTTTTAAAGGTGAAATTACAACCCCTGAAGACAATGAAAAAGTGATAAATAAGCATGCATCATTAATGCTTATTTTGGGACTTTTACTTGTGGTTGCCGTTCCCGTATTTAAAACTATTACGCATCTTCCACCCTATTTAGGAATGATGCTTTCACTTTCTATTTTTGCAGTTATTTCTGAAATTATTTCCAATCGCACTATTTCTTTCACATCTCCTGATGCAACTGATAATGTTCATACTTCTAAAGGCCCGACAATGAATGCATTGGCCAAAATTGAAATGCCATCTGTTTTATTTTTCCTAGGAATATTAATGACAGTCGCTGCAATGGAATCTATGGGAATGATCTTCAACTTTGGTCAGCAAGTTAGTCAGGTTATGGATTCGAATGTTTTTGTCACCCTTCTTGGCGTGTCCTCTGCGGTTATAGATAATGTTCCCTTGGTGGCAGCTAGTATTGGAATGTTCTCAGAATATAGTGTAAATCATGAAATATGGCATTTCTTGGCTTATGCTGCTGGAACAGGAGGATCTATTTTAATCATAGGATCAGCTGCAGGCGTTGTAGCTATGGGAATGGAAAAAATTAGTTTCTTTTGGTATCTAAAAAATGTATCTTTGTTAGCACTGCTCGGTTATATAGGCGGAGTAGTCGCTTTTTTAATTATGCACTAATTTAATTTTTTAACTAAAAATCAATAATAATGGGTTCGTTTAACATGTTACTTCAAGCTGGAATCACTGTAGCAGGTGACTCAACTTCAACAACTGGTGTCAAAGATGTTTCTTTATGGGAAATTTTAGAAGATTCTAATGCAGGAATTGGTTGGCTAGTAAACTTAGCTCTTGTTTTAATGCTTGGATATGTAATTTTCATATTTGTAGAACGTTATTTGGCAATTCGACGAGCTAGTAAAGCTGAAGCGGATTTTATGTCTAAGATTAAAGAATATATAAAGGAAGGTAAAGTGGACCAAGCTAAGGATTTGTGTAATCGCTCGACAAGCCCTTCTGCTCGTATTCTTGAAAAAGCCATAGAAAGATTAGGAAAACCAATGGAAACCATTACGGCTGCTATTGAAAATACAGGAAAACTAGAAGTTCTCCGTTTGGAGCAACGCATATCATTTCTTGCTACGGCATCAGGTGCTGGGCCAATGCTTGGATTCCTTGGAACAGTAATCGGGATGGTTGTGGTTTTCATCGACTTGGAAAATTCAAACACATTAGAATTAAAAATTATTGCTCCAGGTATCATGACAGCGATGATAACTACCGTTGCTGGTTTAATTGTTGGTATCCTCGCCTTCATGGGACACAATCACTTGCAATCCATGATCAGTAAGGTTGTATATCAAATGGAAAATACTGCTTTGGAATTCACTGATTTCTTGCACAAACCTGAAAAATAAAAATTATGGATTTTAGTTCAAGAAATAAAGTAAAAGCAGAATGGGGAATGGCATCAATGACAGACCTAATTTTCTTACTATTGATATTCTTTATCATCATGAGTTTGATGTCGAACAATCAGACGCCAATTGATTTACCAAAAGCAGCAGAAAACATTCCTCCTAGCCAGGATCCAGTTGAGGCGACAGTGGTTATTACAGAGAATAATCAATATGTTGTTCTTCCTGGGGGGAAAATTGAAGAGCCAATGGTTTTTGAACAAATTAAAGAGTTGGCTGCAGCTGCTGTTGTGAACTCAGGAAAACCGAAATTGAGAATCGCTGGGCATCATAAAGCAGATTATGAGGCAGTTTTTCAAGTTTTGGCACTCGCTCAAGCAAACGGTTGGGATCCGGTTTTAGCTTATGATAAATAATACCTAAATTTTAATAAAATGAGAGCAATTCCAATAGTAAATCCGCTTGACCGAAGAAATGCAGTCATTGCGTCAGCAGTAACCCTCTTGTTATTGTTTCTTTACTTAATATTTTCTACTATTGAAATGGCTGATCCAGCTCCATCAGACATTGAACCCATAAAAACTGAAACAACGCTCCAAGAAATTGAATTAAAAGAATA
>CANJNE010000089.1 GCA_947475275.1 Flavobacteriales bacterium
AATTTTATTTTGTCTTCATCGATGAAGACAAAATAAAATTTGGTAAAATACATAAATGCCACACCTTTACCAGAATTTGCTTCGATATCGGCAACTACATCTGAAAATCCGTCTCCACTAAACACTTTGAAAATGGTAAAAAATGAATCAAAAGCATTATGAAAATAGGTTGGAGAATAATGTTTAAAAAGGCTAACCGATATCAGAGAAATAATTACTGAATAAATCGTAAAAGCAAAAATGATAAACATCACCGAACGAAAGGCTTTAAACATTTGGCTCGAAATTCTTTTTCCATTAGGAATATATTCTATGATGCGAAGAAATTTGAAAACCCGTAGTGATCGGAGTACAACAAACAAAGTAAAAACTTCAAACTGGTCAAAGAAAAAGGCAAAAATGCTCGGAATTGAAAGGACAACCGAGAAAAAGTCAATTTTATTCCAGTTGCTTTTTAAGTATTTTTTGAGTTTGTTATTGCCTTCGATTTCATAAATTTTGAAGCCAATTTCAACAGCAAAAACCAATGTAAATAAAAGGTCAACTATTTCGAAAAAGGCGTAATAAGGAATTAACTCATCAAAAGTATGGAGGTACAAAACCCCAACATTGATTAGGATGAGGGTGAGTAATAATTCTTCGTTATGGATGTATTTTTTTAAATTCATAAATCGGATTTTCACAATAAATTTAACTACAACCCCATCAAATACCCGCAAACACTTTCCCAATCCACAAAAGGCTCTTGACCAAAATGAATGTGTTCACCTTCAAAATGTTCTACGCCATTTTTTGTTCTGTCATCAATGATGTAATGGCCTTTGTTTAAGTTTTTGTGGTGGCTTAATATCAATCTTTTATATGCGGCTTCTCCTAAATGTTTTTTAACCCAACGCACTTTGTCAGACGCCGCTGTATCGTTACCCCAAGGTGAAGTCGATAAAATATAGGTGTCGTATTTTAAGCTTAGTTTTTCGTAAGATTCAATCGCACCTTCAATTGGATCCATGAGGCCAAAAATTCCTGGAACTTCATCAAATCGGTCTTCATAAGTTGTCAACATTTCATCTGAAAGTTTATCAATTCCAGATTGAAAGTTTACAAGGACATTGTCCATGTCAACATATAAGATTTTTTTCATAATTCGGCGAAAATTAATATTACAGCAAGAAGCAGCAATTCAAAAGTGAATTCCGACATGTCTAATGGTTTGAATTGCGAAACTAATGAAATAATTGATTTTGGAATCTTTGATAGCCTTTGAATTCGCTATTTCTCCTAATAAGGCAATGATTTTTTCAATTCAGGGCAATCTAGCATATTTGGAATTTCTTCAAGAAAGTGGCAAATGGGGATATGCAAACCTTCTTCATCAACATAGCGATGCGGTGGAGAAATGAGACCAGCATTGACGAGAGAGTCAAGAATGCCTTCCCACTTATCAAAATTGTTTACTGCAATTTCTCCTCTTTTTAATTCCCCTTTAATTTTCCGTGTTGCCATAGCATAAGGCATTCCACCATCCCAAACATCAATGCGCAATTGGCCATTTTCAAATGCATAAAAAGCCATTATCAAAAGGAGATCGTCCTTTTCGTGTTTGCAATAATGACGAAATGATGGCAACATAATTATTATTTACTCCACAACCACCATCAAGGGAACACCAGTAGCTCCCAACTGAAGAAAATAGGTTCCTTTAGCTAAGTTTTCCATGCTCGTGCTAACTAGATTTTTACCGGAAGTTATTTGTAAAGGATAATGCTGAATGGCTTTACCTGTGATGTCTAAAATCCACAATTCGGTTTCAAGGGCTTCCAAACTGGTGAAGGCAATGTTCACTTCATTCGCTGTTGGATTTGGATAAAGTACAAGATCTACAATGTTTTCCATCGGATTCAATCCTAAGACAATATTCTCAGAAGGACTTCCAGGATAAACATTGATATCATCTAAGAAGAAATTGTTCCCGTTATTGCCTTCAAACTCGAATTTGTAGCGGAAATTGTTCACAAAGAAATCTGAGGTGATATTGGTCATGTGAATGGTCACCCAATCTTCGGGTCCGTTTGGTGTCCACGGTGAAAACTCCGCAATACTGGAAAGGCTATTTCCTTGCAAGGTTTTGCGTTGAATCCAATTGTCACCACAATCTTTGGTAATGAACACCTTCAACCATTCTACATCGTTCACTAAACGCTTGCGGTAAGCATACCTGAAACTCAAGGTTACCGTTCCAGAAACTGGGTCTATACCGCTCAAATCCACCGGACCTGCAATCAACTCATCAGTATTGGATCCCGACTGTCCATAATTGGTTAATTTCACGCATTGGTTGCCAGAATGCCCTTGCGTAGGGTCTATTTGAAAGGTGTTGTTGTTTTCGCTGTTCAATATTGTCCATTGGGATGAAGCTAAATTGCTGATGTTTTCAAATCCTTCCCAAAATGGAATCGTTGCAGCCTCTGGAAGCACTTTAATGTAATTTGCTTTTGTTTCATTATCCGAATTGGTTCCGTCTGAAGAAGTTAAGGTAATGGAATACATTCCAGGGTTTAAAAACTGGATGTAAGCATCTTGACTTGTTGCATTGGTGCCATTCACAAATTGCCAATCCACATTGCCAGTTCCAGAAATGCTCCAAATCCATCCACTTGGATTGTGAAAACTTCTGTCCATGATAAAAACAGAATCACCATTACAAACTAATGTTTTGTAGGCTTCAAAATCGGCCTTACACAATACTTCTGGTGCATTGAGTCCGGTAGCCGCAACATTTGCGGGAGTAACCCAAGATGCCATAAAATCAATATTGAAAAAGTTTTGTTGCATGATACTCACCTGATCCATAGAAAACATGTTCTGGCAATAGTTGTAGCTCATGTAGTTCTCGATTTGGTCCACCACATCATAACCAAAAGCATCATTCTGTGGTACATCGCTGCAACTGTTCCAGGTAGGCGAACAACTCCAATTTGCTTCTTGTTGCGGAGGTGTGTCGCAACTGTAATCACCATTTTGATTGCAATCACCAGTGTGACAACCTGTTGCACCAGAGGGACCAGGGTCAAAAATATGCTGCAACCCAAGTAAGTGACCCATTTCGTGGGTTAAAGTGCGGCCATCAGAACTTTGTGCTGTTTCAATAGTTCCAAATGAATCGTTTCTAATCAAAATCCCGAAGTTAGTTCCACTTGGCCAATACGGTAAATAGGCATAACCAAGAATGATACCTTGTCCGCCATTGTTTTCAATTGAATTTACCACCCAAATGTTCAGGTATTTGTTCATATCCCATTGGTCGGAACCGCCATTCGAGGAATACTTGCAATCGTCGTTTCCATTATACGTGAGGCTCGGTGCATTCACACGAACGATCCCATTGGTACAATTTCCTTGCGGGTCGATTTTAGCGAGTTTGAATTCAATATCCATGTCTCCAGCAACAGTTTGAAAAGGTGCATTGGGTGTATTTCTTGTACTCGAAGCATCTGGATTGGTGCGGTTATAATCTTGATTTAATATATCCAATCCGTCTTGAATTTGTTCATCCGAAATGTTTCCAATACCATTATCATGAATGATGTGCACAACAACAGGAACAACCAAAGTTGCCTTATTGGGCACCGATTTTCCACTTGCGGCTTTCATCATAGACTCATGTAAAATTCCTGAAAATTCGGGATGTTCAGCTTTTAGTTGATTCAATATTGCATCGGTTCCACACCAATTGTTTTGTTGCGCAAACGAAAATGTTGCGAATGACAAAAAGAAAATCAAAAGTAATCTCATAACTCCATAAAAAAAGGTCTTCAAAATGAAGACCTTGTGTAAATTAATAATCTTTTATTTCACAGTAACTTGAAGTGTTTTTTGATTTTCACCCAAGTTTACCGTTACAAAATAAGTTCCTGCAGCTAAGCTATCCATTCCCAACATCACAAGATTGGAACCTGAAGCAGCATTAACATTACTTTGTTGTAATAATTTTCCTGCAATATCACGAACTGTTAAAGTGGCTTGCTGAGCAATTGGTGAAGAGAAAGTAATATTTAATTCATCGTCTGTTGGGTTCGGGAATACTGATAAATCAGCAATTTCTCCAGATTCTCCTATACCAAGAACGATATCATTAGAAGATGCCCCAAGATAAATATTGATATCATCTAAATAGAAGTTGTTTCCATTGTTTCCTTCGAATTCAAATTTATAACGGAAGTTATCAACCCAGTAATCTGAGGTTACATTCACCATGTGAACCGTTGTCCAATCTGCAGCTGAAGATGGAGTCCAAGCTGTTGTTGCAACTTGAGAAGACAATTGAGAACCACTCAAAGTTTTGCGTTGTACCCAAGAGGAACCGCAGTCGTTTGTAATGAATACTTTCAACCATTCAATATCAGATGATACTTTCTTTCTATATGCATATCTGAAACTCAAGGTTACCACCCCGCCATTGCTCGCAACATTTGATAAATCGACCGCAGAAGCGATTAATTCGTCTGAATTGGCTCCAGATTGACCATAATTGGTAAGCTTAACACATTGTGCACCGCTATGACTTGTTGTGTTGGTAATGGCAAAAGCATTATTGTTATTAGGGTTGTATACTTCCCAATTGGTAAGATTATTCAATGAAGTATAGTTTTCGAATCCTTCGAAGAATGGCAAACTTGTCGATGCAGGAAGCACTCTAATGTAGCCTGTTTTTATTTCAGAATCAGTATCAGCCCCATTTGTTGCCGTTAAGGTTACTTCATAAACCCCTGGTGTATTGTATGTAACAACTGGATTTTGAGATGTAGAAGTTGAAGGTGTTCCGGAAGGGAAACTCCAAGACCAACCTGTAACTGCATTGTAAGTATCATCATAAAATTCTACTTGGTCTCCTACACAAACGGAAGTTTTGTTAGAGGTGAATTCAGCTTTACAAAGCGTTAAAGCTCCTGTCGCTCCAGTTGCATTAAGATTGGCAGATGTCCAAAGGTTACTTCTTCCACCAACAGATGAAACAATTGCTGCACGCATTCTATTGACTTGACCTTGGGTAAACATTTTTGAACAATAGGAATAATCCATGTAGTTTTCCACATTATCACGTATTGCAAAACCAAAAAAGTTATTGTCAGATGTACACGTATTAGAATTCAATGCACAAGAGGTCACACCTATACAGTTAGGTGTATCTTGGACAGCATCGTCTGAACTACAACTGGTTGTGTTACCTGGATTGTTATTCCCTCCCCAAGTATGATCTAAGTTCAACCAGTGTCCAGCTTCGTGGGTCAATGTGCGACTCGTTCCAACAGAAGAGGTTCCAATTGAACCAACATAGTTATGCAAAACCCAAATACCGTTGTACATACTAGTTCCTGACCAGTTGGAAGGTTTCGTAGTATAACCAGCTGCGCCACCAATTTCACCACAAATGAAAACATTCATGTATTTATTTCCAGGCCATTGACCGTTGAATACATCATTACCAGCAACGATTGCATCAACTTGGTTGTCTCCATTTGCGCCGTTATAGCTGATAGAATTTGCGGTACGCGTAATTCCCTTAAAACAAGTTCCATTTGGAGCTTTTGTTGCTAACACAAATTCTATTTCAACATCTGATGGCTGGGGTTCAAAAGTACCTTGTGTAACAACTCCATCAAATTCAGCTTGTACATTATTGGCATCAGCATTTAATAAGCGGTAGTCACGATTTATGATTTCTAAAGCATCATAAATTTGCTCATCTGAAATATTCTCAACTCCGTTATTGTGGAGAACGTGAAAAACAACGGGAATTTTATAAATGGTACCTTTCGGAACAACTCCATTACTTTCTTTTTGTCGTGTAATTTCATCTTCAACTAATGCTTGCACATAAGCAGGATTGTTCAACAAAGCATTATGTTTCTTGTGTTGAATGCAATACTCTACTGTTTCTCCATCTCGAGCATTTGTAGCATCAAATGTTTGTTTTTGCGCATTTACTGCAATTGGTGAAAGCAGTAAAAGAACACCTAATTTGTTTACGAAAGATTTCATTTTAGCAACAGTTTATTTATCTAGTTTAAAAACGTTCCAAATTACAAAAAGTTTGCTTGTTAATATTTAACTTTTAAATAAAAAGTGGCATTTAAATTTTAAATACTTTTTATAAATAGTAATTCTTGTATTTATAAGTTTGACAAAGCCATTGAAATTTCATGCTTTGCTAGCTGAATATATACGGGCGTTTGTTGAATTTGGGAATCATAGCAATTCGAATGTGATAAGTACGAATCAATCTACAAAAGGACACCTGATAATCATGTTTGGAACCCTCTTATGGTATATGCAGAAATCTCAAACGTCGAGCAGTTAAGTTCATCAAAAAATTTAGCGTTTTTTTGTTTGTAAAGGAAAATACTACTCTTTACTAAATAATAAACGGCCTTTTGAGTAATCAAAATTAATAAGCCCGTATAGGAATATAATTGAGGTCAGGGCTGTATGTTTTACCTTTTAAATCGCTACCGGAGTCTCCAAAAGAATACTTAATAAAAGTGTGTACATATTGAGCATCATTTTCAGAACTTGACCAATAAACTCCTTGAGAAACACCTATGTTTTTGTCCAATACAAACAATTCATCTATTGATGGTAGGAACCAATCAGCTTGCCCGTTTTGAATAAATGTTTCGCACAATGCAGCAGCTTTTGCGGGGTCAATACAATTTGTATTAATAATACCCGTATTGTTTTCACCTGAACCCACTGTTGTCTTTGTTCCTGAAAGATAAGTTCCATTACACCCCCAAAAATAAGAGGTTCCAACTGGAGTTAAATCCGCGGCTTCAAGAAATTGCCAACCTCCATCGGCATTACCCTTATTAAAAAATATCATGCCTCCACCAGGTCCTACACCACCTATCGAAAGTGTAGTAAAAGACACTTCATTGCCATAAAGGAATTTTTCTGAGCCAAAAGTGTTATTAGACTTATATTTTACATAGCTCCTCACATAGTAAGTTGTATTTGGATTTAAAAAATGCTCTGAAGAAGCTTGTAATCCAGTAATTGTATCATAACTAGAGTTGGAAGGCATAACAATCGCTTTATCGGATAAGGTTGGGTTCGGATTTATAGAATATACAATACCACACTCACTTACAAAATTTCCTTTACCATCAAGACTAATACCTAATTTTGCATTATTCGAAGAAATTTGAGAAACAGGATTTGTCAAAATTGATGGTGGATCTTTTTTCTTGCATCCGACAATAATTAAGGTTAAAGCAATAAATGTGAAGAGCTGTTTTTTCATGATTATTTTGATCTTTATTCTTTTGGCCTACAAAAGTAGTTTATTTGACTGATAATAGATTTGGATTGAGAATTAAATTCTTAGTCGGAAAGTAACCAAAAGAAATCATATCATAACCACGACTTTTAGCATTAGAATTGAAACGCTCATGAAATGATCAGGAATACTTAAGTAAATCTGCTACTCTAAATCAACCCCAAGTGGTTCCGTCTTTTCCGTCTTTTACCTCAATTCCGGCAGCCGCAAGTCCATCACGGATTTGGTCTGAGGTTGTCCAATCTTTATTGATTCGGGCTTGTTGACGCAGCTCCAGAACCAGATCCATCACAGGGGCTAATTTGGAGTTGTTGGACTCCATTTGTATAGAAATTCCAAGAACATCATTTAAAAACCCATTAACAGCTATTTTTAATTTGTCTAAATCCCCTTTAGTTATTGTTTCTGTCCCATTACTTATGAGGAAGATTTTTTTAGCAGCTTCAAACAATTGAGCAATCAAAATTGGGGCATTAAAATCATCGTTCATGGCATCATAAAAACTCTGAATGAGGGTCTCAACATCGAAACTTGACGAAACGGTAGGTTTAAGTTTATTCATAAGATCAACCGCATCACATAAACGGTTTAAGCCTTTCTCTGCTGCGCTCAAAGATTCTTCTGATAAATCCAAAGTGCTTCTGTAATGAGCTTGCATCATGCAAAAACGAATCACATGAGGCGGAAAGGGTTTGGAGAAAATATTTGTAGTGCCATCAACGATTTCTTTGGGTAAAAAGTAATTTCCAAAAGATTTACTCATCTTTTGGCCATTAACATTGAGCATATTGGCATGCAGCCAATAACGCGCTGGATTACAACCAAAAGAACCGCAACTTTGTGCGATTTCATCTTCGTGATGCGGAAACTTTAAATCCATCCCACCACCGTGAATATCAAACTGACTACCCAAATATTTTGTGCTCATGGCAGTGCACTCTATATGCCAGCCAGGATTTCCGTCGCCCCATGGCGAACGCCAGATTTGCATATCGTCTGGATTAGCCTTTTTCCATAGTGCAAAATCTGCGAAAAAACGTTTTTCTTCTTGCGCATTCAGTACACGGGTTTCCTCTGCGAGTTCGTCAATTTTTCTACCGCTCAGTATGCCATATTCGAATTTTTCACAATAGCGTCGCACATCAAAATAAACAGATCCATTGACTGCATATGCAAAACCATTTTCAATTATTTTTTCTATTATCTCAATTTGTTCTTGGATATGGCCCGTTGCTGTAGGTTCAATACTGGGTGGTAAAAGATTGTAAATACGCTGTAATTCTTGAAATTTTACATTGTATTTGTATACAATTTCTAAAGATTGCAATTGTTCTAATCTTGCCGCTTTACCTATACTGTCTTCCGCCTCTCCTAGACTATTGGTAATGTGCCCAGCATCTGTAATATTCCGAACATATTTCACTTTGAAACCAGAAAAAAGCAAATAACGGTATATCAAATCAAAATTGATGAATGTTCGCATGTTTCCCATGTGTGGCTCACTATACAATGTCGGCCCACAAACATACATGCCTACCTTGCCTTCATAAATGGGTTCAAATTTTTCTTTTTGACCAGTTAAACTATTG
This sequence comes from Flavobacteriales bacterium, assembly GCA_947475275.1. Taxonomy (GTDB): domain Bacteria; phylum Bacteroidota; class Bacteroidia; order Flavobacteriales_D; family Crocinitomicaceae; genus M0103. The sequence goes on from CANJNE010000089.1 coordinate 8,926, forward strand.
TATAAGATGAGTTCGCTCATAAGAAACATGAAAATTTCAAAAACAAAATTAATCATTTCAAAGCTTAGAAATAATTTGAGCATGGAAAAAGGAAATACAACAATAAAGACTCGAAAAAAACTTAGCGCATAAAGAATAGAATTACTTAGATTTGATTAAAAAAATTTGACATGAAGAGAATTTATATTTTCGGAACCCTCGCTGTTTTCTTTTCTTTGTTATTCGTTTCTTGCAGTAAATATGAAGAAGGGTCCTATTTTACATTGATTCCTAAAAAAATGCGCATTTGTGCAGATTGGGAACTCAGAGAAGTTGAAGATTCAACAGGAAACAATTACAACCTGAGCGACATCAATGTGTATTTGAAAATAAACAGGGATGAAACCTGCGAATACCGGGAAATTAAATACAGTTTTGGTGCGGTTATCTCCGATGAGACCTACAAAGGAATTTGGAAATTTATCGATAAAAAGAAAACCATGTCAATTTATTTTCCTACCAATCAGGTGCAATGGAAATGCCCTATTATTCAATTGACAAGTTCCAATCTTAAAATAAAACTAAATAGTGATTACTTGACATTTTTCACATACGACCTTTTGTGATTGCCAAAAAATCTAGCACGGATTTTGACAAGTTGCGCGGCGTAAGTTAAAGCTTACGAAAACTATTTATAAATTTGTAAAAAAAAACGTATGAAAAAAATTGCATTTTTGGGTTTTGTACTTGCTTTAGGTACAGCATCTGTTTTGACTTCTTGTAGCAAATATGAAGAAGGTTCAAAGTTTACTTTATTGAGTAAGAAAAATCGTTTAACCAATGATTGGAAATTAACAGCCGTAGCAGATTCAAATGGTACAAGTTTGGATATGACTGGTTTTAGCACAACTATGTCTTTAGCAGATGATGGAACATTTAGCGGAAATTCTAGCTACACAATGCTTGGTCAAACAATTTATGATTTTGATGTTACTGGAACATGGGAGTTTACTGATGAAAAAGAGACTTTAACATTAAACACACTAACCGTTGACGGTGTAACTTTACCAACTGCTGATGTTGTTAAATCTACTATCGTTAGATTGGCAAAAGATGAGTTGAAAGTAAGAGATGAAGAAACTAAACAAGTTTCTACTTATACTGCTCAATAATTTGTTAAAAGTATAGTAAAAGGGCGCTTTTCAGCGCCCTTTTTTTATTTACAATTTAATCTGAAC
>CANJNE010000090.1 GCA_947475275.1 Flavobacteriales bacterium
TCGATTTATGGAGCATTTTGCGCGGCACAATGTAAAAAGGATGCTTCACTTATTTGTGTCATGACAAATGATGGCTGGTGGCAAGATACGCCTGGATATAAACAGCACATGAGCTTTTCAAGATTGCGAGCAATAGAAAATAGACGAAGTGTTGCAAGGTCAGCAAATACAGGAATAAGTTGTTTTATTAATCAGAGAGGCGATGTATTGCAACAAACGGGATGGTGGAAACCAGAGGCAATAAGGGCAAAATTAAATTTGAATAACGAGAAAACTATCTACACTTTAACAGGAGATCTAATTGGACTTGTTTGTTTTTATTTGGGAATAGCTACTATAATTTTAGCGATTTTCACACGCAATAAAAGATATTTTACGAAATTCTAATCTTTCAAAGGCAGGATTCCAAATCGCTCTTTTCTTCCATATACTGCATATAAAAGCATTTCATTCAGTTGGTAATCCATTTGAAATAGTTTAGGAATGGCAAGTGCAGTTATTTCTTCGCGATCAAAAAATGTTTTTCTTTGTACGCTGCCATCATTAAGATCAATTTCTACAATGGAAACTGCATTTCTCCGTTTACCAAAATTTGCTGGATAGAAAACATTTTCATTTTCAATGTAATTACCGAATTCATCATAATTCTTCTCATTGTCATTAAAAATAAAACACAATTTCCCGTTATTAATAAATCTTGCATACGAGCTAAACGGTCCACCATCATTTGTAGACACTTGGTATTTGTTTATTTTCTTCAACCAATCAAATCCGCCGTTAACACCAATTTTAAATGCTACAATATCATTGTAGTAATAGGTGAAGGTTTGGCGAAAAGTACCCGTGCGAGGATCTGTATAAGTATAAACCTGCACAAAGTACTGCTCTAATGAACCCACGATACTACCATCCTCCATTACTTCAGATTGTCGCATAACATAATTGTACAATTGAGGTTCAGCTCTTCCCCTTTGTATGCGTCTTTCTGCCCTTTCTCTCTGTCTTTCTGTCCAATCTTGTGTGATAAAATCTTTACCAAAAGCCTCAAACCCCTGATCTACAACCTCCTGACTATCAAAATTTGCGCGAACATAAAAAATACCCGATACACCAGGAATATTATTGTCACCATAAACCCCAGTCAAAGTCAATATTCTCTCATTATCAGAATTCATGGTCATTGCCTCTACCCTTTTCCCTTCCAGATTTAATTCAAAATCTTCTATTCCATCTTCAGTTGCATGCAATATGTGCATTGCTTTATAATCCATGTGTTTAATCAAACTGGTTCTATCTGATTTCATAAATTCTTTGACACAAATGAAATAATCACCTGTATTGGATAAATAATGTTCCGAAATTTCACTAAATCTACCCTCAAATGGCAATTCGTATTCACCTGAATTTAATTCATTCAATTCTGCATCAAAGATTTTATACCCATATCGATCGCTTCTATCTTTGTTGCTCGGTATTTCCCATACTACACCTAAATAATTGTTATCTCTAGATGTAATTACACTAAAGAATCCTTTATTCGCAATTTTATCTAAAGAATAACTTGCAATTTCCTTCGCCTCCCCAATAGGTAGGGCCTCGTTATCATATTCTTGAATATAAAACTGACTTTGACCAGAGAATCGATCAGATAAAAAGACGAAAATTCTATTATTGATTACTTTAACATCTTCAAAATTTGCTATACCATTTGCTGCTTTCTTGACGATTCTTCCTGAGGCATATTTGTCGAAATCAATATGATGTGTTAGTCTAAATGACCCAAGCGTATTGCCTCCAGAATAACTTAATGAATAAAAATCATCACCAGAAACAGGAAGAAGATTAATCAAGCGCCCACTTTTTGTTTTCAATTCTCCCCAACGGACAATATAATTGGATTGAGAAAGCACCAGACCTTGACAGAAAATATAAATGATTATGATTAAATTTTTCATACAATTAAATTAGGGTATTTTCAGACAAGCTGGACACCAGTGTAATTATTTGGAGTGATTTTATACAACTCTTCTTTTAACGAAGCATCTAATTTCAGGGAATCGATAAATTCATGTACCGAATCTTTAGTGATTTTTTGATTGGTTCTGGTAAGATCTTTGAGCGCTTCATAGGGTTTTGGAAAGCCTTCTCTTCTTAATATTGTTTGAATAGCTTCGGCAACAACAGCCCAATTGTCTTCTAGATCTTTTTGAATTCGCACCTCATTAAGTAACAATTTTGATAAGCCTTTCTGTGTTGATTTTAAAGCAATGAATGTATGACCGAAAGGTACACCTAAAACCCTCAAGACGGTAGAATCCGTCAAATCTCTTTGCAAACGCGATATAGGAAGTTTTGCTGAAAGATGCTCAAAAAGGGCATTTGCAATTCCTAAATTACCCTCAGCATTTTCGAAATCAATTGGATTTACTTTGTGAGGCATCGCAGATGACCCAACTTCACCTTCTTTGAGTTTTTGTTTAAAATAATCCATCGAAATGTATGCCCACATATCACGATTCAAATCTAACATAATGGTATTTAAACGCTTACAACAATCTAACATAGCTGCCAAATTATCGTAATGTTCAATTTGTGTGGTTGTTTGACTCCTGTTTAAACCCAAAATTTCATTTACAAAACGATTCGCGAAATTCACCCAATTATGGTTTGGGAAAGCAATCTGATGGGCATTAAAATTTCCGGTTGCTCCGCCAAATTTTGCACTAAAAGGAATATTTTCAAGTTGTTTTCTTTGCACCAAAAGTCTTTCTGAAAAAACTTTAAGTTCTTTTCCTAAGCGTGTAGGAGATGCCGGTTGACCGTGTGTATGTGCGAGCATGGACACCTCTGCCCATTGCGTTTGAAGTACTTCTAACCTCTGAATCAGCTCATCGAGAAGAGGGAAATACTCTGCATGTACAAAATCTTTTAGTGATAGCGGGATGGCGGTATTATTAATATCTTGAGAAGTTAATCCAAAATGCACAAACTCATTAAATTCAGACAAGCCAAGCTCTTCCAGTTTGTGTTTAATAAAATACTCGACAGCCTTAACATCGTGATTGGTAATTTTCTCTGAATCTTTAATCCATTGTGCATCATTTTCAGAGAATTTTAGGTACAAATCTCGTAATGCATCAAACTTATCTCGTGGAAAATCTTTCAACGGTGCTAAATCATTATCAACCAAGGCAATAAAGTATTCGACCTCAACTTTTACACGGTATTTTATTAGTGCAAATTCAGAAAAATAAGCTACCAATTCTTGGGTTTTGTCGATGTATCGACCATCAATAGGAGAAATTGCTGTTAATGCAGAACGGGTCATGAACGTTTGAGTTTTTATTGAAGCGAAAATTAAAGGTACAAAGATAACAAATCAAAAAAGAATAGATTTTCTTGCACTTTTTTTAAATTTGTTTGTGCGCTTTTTCAAGAACTTCTTTCTGGGGCTTCAAGCTTATTGGCAAGCCCTAACTTTCATCAGAAAGAACAGGATGTATTGGTATATTGTTTTTCCAGCCCTCTTAATGATTGCGGTATACAAAATTGGAGAACTCATTCAAGGGCATTACATCAGCACAGAAGCCGAGAATATGAATGAATTGATATGGGTATTAATTTATATGCTCATAGAAATATCCATCGCTCTTATGTTGATGAATTTCGCCAAATATTTGGTTGTAATAGTTTTGTCACCCTTGTTGGCGCACTTAAGCGTTAAAACAGAAAATATTTTAACTGGAAATACCTATCCATTTAATTTGACGCAATTCATTCATGACGTAAAAAGAGGACTTCGAATTTCATTTCGCAACCTGATGTGGCAATATTGTTTCTTTATAGTTGTTTTTATTTTATCATTTATCATTTTTGGAGAATCGAAACATATGATTGGAAAAAGCATCATTTTTGTAATTGGTTCATTTTATTACGGGTTCAGTTTTCTTGACTATGTATACGAAAGATTAAAAATGAATCTTAATGACAGTGTTCATTTCATGCGTCAAAACCGTGGTTTAGCTATTTCAATTGGTAGCTTATATTCAGCATTGATATTTATGCCGGTTAATCTGGAAATTCTCTTTAGTTTAAATGGTTTTTCTAATGAAGGAGTCATATTTCAAATTGCAGAATTTTTGTTGCACGTAATTCTCTGGATTGCGGCTTCAACCGCACCAGTATTGACGATTGTTGCGGCAACTATTGCAATGAATAATTTTATCGGTTTGAAAAAAAACTAGATTGACATATATCCTTTTAAAATCAAACTAAAACTCAGAAAAATTCCTTTCTTTGTAATGTAAATAATTCCATTTAGCAAATGTTATCAAAAGTAAACTTCTTGAAAATAGCTGTATTGTTGATATGCTGTTCCATTTCCAATGAAAATATTCTTGCGAATACCGGTAATACTAATCCACCAGATTCCCTAAAATTAATTAATAAGGTAACTGCCTCAAATTTGATTGATCTAGCCATGAAAATGTTGGTTGATGGCAGAAACAAAGATGCAATAAATTCTTTCAAGGAAGCCTCAAATTTGGATCCTGAAAACTGGCGGCCTTATTTTTACATTTCAAAAGGACACTACAATCTCTACAATTATGGATATGCCTTGGATTATGCTAAAAAAGCTTTATTGACAGACTCAGCGCATGTTGACAAGGAAATATACTATATGCTTGGGCAAGATTATCACAGATTGAATAAATTGGATTCTGCGTTGATAAATTACAAAATGGCATTAGAAAAATTATCAAGTTTGCAAGCTAAGGACTTGCATCTGGAGCTTCGCATTTCGCAGTGTGAATTTGCAATTGAATCTAATTCCAAAGCAGAAACTTTGAAAAGAACACCTGTTCTTAATATAAATTCAGGTTATAACGATTACGGAGGAATGTTAACCAATGATGGTCAAGAATTGTATTTCACTTCAAGAAGAAACACCTCAACCGGCGGTCAAATGAATCCTGATGATCAAGAATATTTTGAAGATATTTATCGAGCTGTATACAATGCCGAAACAAAATCTTGGGATAGCATTACGAATGATTTAAAGAATTTCAATTCTGAAGCTTTTGATGCATTAACCTACATTTCAAAAGATGGGAAATTTGGTTTAATGACCATTAACAAAGAAGTCCTTGAGACCAATGAAACAAATAGCTCTGACTTATTTTATATTGAAAAAAACAAAAAAGGCAGATGGTCATCTCCATCAACAATAGATGGTAAAAATGTAAATACATCCTATTTTGAAGGTTCCGCCACAATGACCGAGGATCGAAAAACGATTTATTTTGTGAGCGACAGGAATGCTGAAAGAAAGCATTCAGACATCTATGTAGTTCAGGAAATTGATGGAGACTGGGGAGAAGCTAAATTGCTCCCAGAAAACATTAATTCAATCGGAAGGGAAACAACACCATTTATTACCCCAGATGGACAGTATTTATTTTTCAGTTCTGACGGATTTGTAGGAATGGGAGGATTGGACATCTACGTGAGTCAAAAACTCGAAAATGATCAATGGTCTGAACCAGTTAACCTTGGTGGTACGATTAATTCTGTAAACAACGATACTCATTTTTACTATTACCCCGAACTAAATAAAGCAATGATTTCATCGACAACCTTAACAGGTCAGAAGGGAAGTCTTGATATTTTCGAAATAGACATGACCGGATTTACTTTACCGGTAAAAAAATAGAAATGAACCTTATGGAAAAAGCACTGTAAGTGCATCCGTTTTAAAAAAATAATATGAAAAAAATTCTTTTATTATCCTTGGCTTTTGTTTCGGCCCAATTCTATGCTCAAAAAGAGACCAATGTAAGTTCGACAATTGAAAAAGTAACTGTCTTCTTTCAAGGAGCGCAGGTTGAGCATTCTGCATCAGCTGAATTGAAACCAGGAAAACAAATGGTGGTAATGAACAAGCTCACAGATTACATTGACCCCAATTCTGTTCAAGTTAAAGCTCAAGGGGATCTTACGATTTTGTCGGTAACAACGCGTAAAAATTATGAGGACGTAACCCTTACCGATGAACAAATCAATTTATTGAACGAAAAAAAGAAGAAACTTGAAGCCGAAGATCAGAAATTAAGAGACGAATTCAATGTTTTATCCTATGACAAAGATTTAATTCTTCGCAACCGAGATTTGACTTCTAGTCAAACCGGTTTAAAAATTACTGAGTTGAAAGAAGCTTATCTTTTTATGCATGAAAAGTTAACCGATATCGGTACCCGTCAGACTACCATATACGAAGAACTCGAAAAGCTTGCTGTTCAGATCAATCAAATCGAACAAGAGATTATAAGTCAACGCAGTAAACCTGTAATCAATTATTCCGAGATTGTTGTCGAACTTGATGTTGCAAAAGCTACTACTGCATCTTTTTCATTTTCTTATATTTCTCCAAATGCATCATGGCAACCTTATTACGATATGCGCAGCGACGGTATTGGAAAACCAGTGAAATTGGAGGCCAAAGGCCTTATCAGTCAAACAACTGGAATAGAATGGAAAGATGTTGATTTGGTGCTTTCTACAAACGATCCTTATGAAAATACAACTGAACCGGATTTACAACCATGGTACTTGTACTATTACAATTATCCGCAGCAGCAATATGTTCAACAAAGAACAGTTCCACAATTTAATTACGGTGGGCAAAAATTGAGAGGTGAAGTTATTGATGCAGTATCAGGAGAGCCTTTACCATTTGCAAAAGTATCCTTTCCTTCGAATCCAACAATCGGTGTTGTAACGGACTTTGATGGAAAATTTGAGGTGATAGTCCCACAAAATGAAAGTTATGTTATCGTTTCATACATCGGTTACCAATCGGTGCAGCTGTCAATAAACAGCCCATACTTAAAGTTTTTCTTAGAACCCAATCAACTTGAACTGGAGGAAGTTAAAGTAATGGCACAAAAAAATATTTCATCTGAGGTCTATATGGACCATGTATCATACGGAGAAGTCAATTATTCTGCGGCTCCAAATGTTGCGGGAATGCTAACTAATGTAGAGGGTGTCGAGTTGTTTAAAGGAAGGAAAAAAGACAAGGCATACAAAGATGAATCATACAATCAAGCTTATTCCTACGATTGGTCACCAACAGTAGCAACCACTGTGACTCAAAAAGATTTGCGTGTGGAATATGCTATTCAGTCTAAATTTACCATACCTTCAGATGGAACAGAGCAGCGTGTTAATATTTCCAATTACGATTTAGCTGCTGCTTACGAATACCACACTGCCCCAAAAATGGATCCATCAGTTTATTTATCTGCTCAAGTTTCGGGCTGGGAAAGTTTAAACCTATTGAATGGTGAGGCGAACATGTATTTTGATGGCACCTACATAGGTAAAACATATATTGATGTGAACTCTACAAAAGACACTTTATCTTTCTCTCTTGGTAAAGACAATAAAATACAAATTGATCGTACAAGAATCAAGGAAAAATCAACGAGTAAAACAATTGGTTCTAGACAGAAATTTGAAGTAACCTGGGAAATTAAAATTAAGAACAACGGTGGCGCATCGATTCCAATTTTGATTAAAGACCAGTTTCCAATTTCAAGTGATGGCGATATCAAGGTAAAAAATGGTGAATACGGAGACGGTACACTGAACGAAAATACTGGTATAATCACATGGAAATCACAATTGAATTCAGGCGAGAATAAAGCCATTCAATTCAATTATTCTGTTGATTATCAAAACGGAGCTATTTTGTATTTGGAATAATTCAATGCAGCGGTATTTTTTTGAAATTGCTTATAATGGAAAATCCTTTAGTGGATGGCAGCGTCAACCCAATGCCATTTCTGTCCAGGAAGTGATCGAGGAAGCCCTTTCAAAACTTACATCAGGTGAAAAAATTTCTATAGTTGGTTGTGGTCGAACGGATGCTGGAGTTCATGCGCATCAGTATTTTTTTCATGTAGATTTTCCCGCTTCATTTAACACAGACAATATTGTTTTTAAACTCAACCGCATGCTTCTGGATGCGGTTGTGGTTTATAATGTCAAGGCCGTTGAAGAATGTTTACATGCAAGATTTAGTGCGACTACACGTACTTATCGGTATTACATTCATCAAAATAAAGATCCATTCAAAAGCGAATTGAGCTGGTACCATGCGCCCTTCTTAGACATGAATAAAATGAATCAGGCAGCTCAACATGTAATTGGTGTAAAAGATTTTACATCATTTTCAAAAGTTCACACTGACGTTAAGACTAATATTTGCGAAGTTTTCGATGCGAAATGGCACCAATGTGAAGAAGGTGCAATTTATTTTGAAATCACCGCGAATCGCTTTTTACGGAATATGGTTCGCGCTGTTGTTGGCACATTGGTAGATGTTGGAACAAGTAAAATTCAAATTGAAGATGTTCATCACATTATAGAAAAGAAAGACCGCGGAGCAGCATCTTTATCTGTTCCAGCTTGTGGTTTGTTTCTATGGGAAATCAAGTATGATTTTAGTTAAGCGGCAGTCCCCTTGAAGAGTATATAACGCTAGATTGATTTTTGCTTATATCTAGACTGAAAGCAAAAGTACTGCCGATTCCAACTGTACTCCTTACAGAAATTGTTTGACCATGAGATTCAATAATGTGTTTGGCGATTGCCAATCCTAAGCCGCTTCCGCCTTCATTGCGGTTTCTACTTTTTTCAACTCTGTAAAAACGTTCAAACAACCGTACCAGATGAATTTCTTCTATACCAGGGCCATTATCAGATACCTCGATAGTTAAAATTTCATCCATTCTGTAAAGCCGTACATCACATTTTCCACCTTCGCTTCCGTAAAATATTGCATTGGTTAAGAGATTAAACAAAACTTGTCCAATTTTGGGACGATCTCCAGTAACGAAAAGAGGCGTATACTCTTTATCTAATTTTATTTTAAACGATTTATCGTTGGACATAATTTCAAGCGCGTCAATTGCTTCAGTTATCAGTTCAACAACATCGAAAGAACGGAGTTCCATGGATAAAGTATCTACTTCAAGTTTGGTGATTTGGTCCAAATCTTCAATAATACTAACCATGCGATCGGTAGATTTTGATGCTCTTTCTAAAAAAAGGCGGTTCACTTTTTCATCTTCAAGGCCACCATCGAGTAACGTTAAAATATAACCTTGAATTGCAAAAATTGGTGTTTTTAATTCATGAGCTAAATTTCCGAGGAATTCTCTTCGAAAAGCTTCTTGTTCTTGTAATTTAGAAATTTCCTTGTTTTGTTCTTCGGCCCAAAGTTTGGTTTCACGCTCTGCTTCAGCTATTACGTCATCAGTAATTTTGAAATTCGGTTGTGTTTCTTTCGTGAATTTACCTGTTCTTATTGAACGGTATAATAGGCGCAAACGGTCATTGATAAAATGGGTAATGAAAAAATAAAATACGCCAAAGGAAATTAAACCTGTAAGAAATGGAAGTCCAATCATCACCCACAAAGGGAAATTTAAAACTTGATAGTCTATAATAATTGTAACAATAAGTGTTAAGACAAAAATGATAACACTACCACCAATAAGTAAATGAATGGGTTTGAGATTCTTCACTGTTCACTAAAAGTATATCCAACGCCTTTGATAGTGCGAATATACGAATCTCCCAGTTTTTCTCTTAATTTTCTGATATGAACATCTATGGTTCGTTCACCAACAA
>CANJNE010000091.1 GCA_947475275.1 Flavobacteriales bacterium
CCTGAGATTAAACATGTCCAATTTGGATTTGTTTTTAGAATATCATTCATTATAAATTGCACTGCTTCTATATTCGGAGCGTAACTCAAATTGCCAACAAATATCAAATCATATTTTTTCTGCAAGTTGAGATTTTCAAAAAAACTTGGATCAATGCCATTTGGAATAACCTTTATTTTATCTTTTTCAGGATGAAAAATGTAATCCCTATCTTGCTCGCTAATTATCGTTTTATTTTCAAAATAGTCAAAAATCGTCCTTTCGTATATCAATAGTCTTTTGAATTCCAATTTAAAAAGCCACCTCAAAAGGAAGTTTTGTTGATCAATACGTCTTTCAATACCTTTAGAAAGTGCATCCATGTAATCGATTGTTTTTGGACAACTGTGGTAATCTTTTACGTATTCAGCGCAACGGATCAACTGGCAAAAAATATGATCAGGCTTTAAATCTTCCAGGATTTTTTTCACTTTTCTCTGACCCTTCCAGCTGAAAAAATAGCCTATTTGCAATGGTTTACCTTGAATTAATGCAAGAAACAGATTGAAAAGAATGGTTAAGCGATTGATTCGAATAATGTGAACAGATTCGCAATATTTTTTAACTATACGCAATTGCTGATCATTAAGATCTTTTTGACTTACCGCAATTAGCGTGATTTGAAAATGTTCAGATAGTTCCTTTAATTGGTAATATGCACGAAGTTTATCTCCTTTCTCTAATGGATAAGGAAATCTAGAAACTATGAATATCAGTTTTGGTTTTCCCATGCATTTCTTAATTTGAAATTAGATTTTGGGAAATGCATGATTCAAAAAGATCTATATATTTTTTTGTTACTGATTTATTTTCGTAATTCAAAGTTACTGTATTAAGAGCCTCTGCAGCAATTTGCTCCATTGTGTCATTATTTCTCAGAAGCTCATTTATTGATTTAATCCATTCTTGAGGTGAATTTGCAATTATTATATCTTTTTCGTGCATGCAAATTATCCCTTCAGCCCCAATACTCGTGCTAATAATGCACTTTTTAGCGGCCATTCCCTCAATGATTTTAATTCTCATTCCACCTCCAGAAAGTAGTGGGACAATCATTAATTTATATTTTTTTTTGAAAACTTCAGCATCATCTACAAAACCATGAAATACGACATTGGGGATTTTTAAATTCATGAGTCTCTCCGGTGTTGATTTACCCGCCACATGAAAAGTGCATTTGGGATTAACTTTCAATACTTCGGGCCAAATATTTTTCAAGAACCAGTCTAACCCCTCAAGATTTGGCATCCAGTCCAATGCACTGATACTGAAAATGGTGTTATCCTCACAAATAATTGCATCAGTATGATTGTATTTTTTTAATTCAACGCCAGCAGGAATGATTTGAACAGGAACATATACACCCATTTCTTTAAGTCTTTGTTCATCTTCGTAGGTAATGGCAGCAATTGCATCAGCCTTGTTGTAATATGCTTTTTCAAATTTTTTCAAACGTTTAGCCAATGAGCTAAAAAACCATTTTTTTAAAATATTTTTTTCGTTTGAAGCAAGACGATGCCAAATAACATACTCAATATTATGAGGTCTTACCAAAATAGGGATGGAGGTAAGTTTCCGAATTGTATCAATATAGTAAACTACGAAACATCCTTCAATTTGAATGAAATCATAGTTGTTTTTTGTTATTAAATCTTTTAATGTATTTGTGACATCATCACTAATAAATCGTTCCACATTGTAGGGGACTTTGCTAAAAAGCAAATTTTGAAGTAATGCACTTTTGGAAATGTTGGTATCAACAAATACATCAAATTGACGTGCATAAGCGGACATTACATTTTTAGGCTGGCTATGTTTTGGCGTATTGATTGAAACCAAATCAATTTTACAACCATTTTCCGATAAGCCTTTGGTAATATTGTAAATTCCTATCGCTCCGCCATCTGTTGGGGGAAAAGGTACACGATAAGTTAACTGTAATACACGTATCAATCCTGCTTCAGTTGTTTTAAAATGGATGCTAAAACTTGTTCAGGTTCCAAGGAATTCATGCATGACGCACCGTGCTTACATTTGCCGAGAAAGTAACATTCACAATCTTTTTTTGGTGCGATTATTTCACCTCTTCCATACATTTCGAATTCGTGTGGGTTGAAAATATTGTTCATCAATACCATTTTTTTTCTTAATGCAACTGAAATATGCATGGCCATGGTTACTTGGGTTACAACAAGGTCCATTTGGTTCACTAAATTGATGAATTTTTGAAGTGAAAAATGTCCTAAATAGGTTGCTCCAGTTTGATTCGCTATTTTGGTGTTTTTATCATTTTCTTGTTCGCCTCCAAGTAATATGGGTTCTAAATCATTTTGTTGAAGCAATTCTATGAGTTTTTCCCAATGCGAATCAGGCCAAAGGCGTGTTGTCCATCTGTCTCCACAACCAGTGTTTAGGCCTATTCTTTTTTTCTCACTTGAAAAATTCCATTCATAGCCTTTGTCATCATGATTCTCGAATACATATTCCTCACCTTTGAATTCAAAACCGGTTAATTCAAAAATTTCATGAACATAAGATTTTGTATTAGACTTACTCACTTCATCAAAAAGTCCCGTAAGGTACTTGTGAGTAGCCAATTCATTTGACGGTTGAACAACATTACTTTTCAGTATATAGCCAAACCGCGTTAGCGATTTTACCTTATTTGCAAGGGCGCATGCTTCCTTGTCTTTGTCGAGATTTATTAAAATGTCAAACTCACATTCCGTTAAAGTCAAAACATTATTGAAATCCCATTTTAATATGGAATCTATTTCATTTGAAGGTAAAATAGCAGGAGAATGTGTCAACCAAGTAATATGACAATTTTGATATTCGGCTTTTAATTTTCGGAGCAGGGGAGTTGTTCTGATAACATCGCCAATTGCTCCAAGTTTAATAATTAATATTCTTTTTGAAATTGGGGTAAATTCAGGGCAATCTTTGCACTCGTAACCTTTTTCCTTGTTTGGTTTGCATGGAAGATCACCTTTGAAAAATTTACAATTTGTGTGAATCGTTTGTGAATTAAAATTTTTCATTTACTTGAGTAGGTGACATTCAGCCGTCAAAATTACAATTATTTATGAATTTTTTGATTTGAAAAATGGCTTTGTGAATAGCTTTAATGGATTTATTGAATCAAAATTTAACTTTTTAAATACAGGACGATCATTCGCTGCAGTATAAGTAAGGTAAATAGCAATTGGAGTTAAAGCGATTCCTGCGAACCACATACCAACAAAAGGGCTTACAACTTCGGAATTGGCAAGAGAGTCACCAACACTCATAAGGACAAAATAAATCATGAATAAAAGTGCAGCAATTACTACAGGTGCTCCAAATCCACCTCTTTTTACGATTGCACCTAGAGGGGCACCAATGAAAAAAAGTACCAAAATCGCATATGAAAGAGCAAATTTTCGGTGGAATTCAATCCAATAGCCGTTAATATCTCTGTCAAATCCTTTCAAAAATTCAATTTGTCCTTCAATGTTTTGATTTTTTCTTCGAATTTTTGACTGTGCAGTTTGTATTGCTTTTCTGAGTTCCTTTTTATCGATTTTCGAAATAATGTAGACGGAATCTTTTGAAACATTACTTTTCAAATTATCTGTTTTAATTTCATTTTTCGAAATTAGATGGCTATTTAAATAGAGAAAATCTCGATTTTGTGAACTTATAAATTTCTTATTAACTATGTCGCCATTTATTCTTACAGAATCAATAGCATTATATATTTGAAAAACATTAAGCATTTCATGTTTGTCAGCGAAAAGCTCATCTTCTGATCTTTGAAGATTGAAACCAGTTAAGTTAATCTTATAGGTGGCTTTTTTAAAGTCAGACCTTCTGCTTGGACGATTGTTTTTTTCAGATTTATGTAGTTGATTGTTGACATTGAATCTTGGAGCTGTTGGTTCCAGTTCTTCAATGATATAACCATTATTCAACTCAAAATAAAGGTAGTTCCCAATTTCCGATTTATAGATTTTGCCGCTATCCGCCCTTACGGTTTTAATTTCTCTAAGGTTGGAGTGGTCGTGAATTAGTATTCCTTTGAAGGTATTGTTCATTTCGTCATCAACCTTGATTGAATAACCCTCCAATTCTTTACTGTACACTCCTGGAGTTAATATTGCGGAAATTTTTGTGTTTTGAATGTCATAAATTAATGAATGCCATTTTAAATTAGCAACTGGTATGACGAAGTTGGCAAAGTAAAATGTAAAAAATGATATTCCTATTACGATGAATGTTAATGGTCGCATTATTCTATATAAAGACAGGCCGCTCGATTTTAACGCAGTCAATTCATTGTTCTCTGCCAAATTTCCGAATGTCATGATTGAGGAGAGTAATATCGCAAGAGGAAGTGCCAAAGGAATGAGGCTTGCCGAAACATAAAAAAGCAATTCAAGAATAACAGAAGTTTCTAGCCCTTTACCCATGAGGTCATCAATATATTTCCATAAGAATTGCATGATGAGCATAAACATGGAAATAACCAATGTAATGAAGAATGGACCAATAAATGATCTGACGCTGAATACGTAAAGACGTTTCAAAACTTGAATTTAAATAACAAATTTAAGTATTAAGAACGAAAAGTTTGGAAATTATTATGCCCCAAGGACTCTTTTTAGATCGCTAATTTGCTGTTCCCACAGCATTTGTGCCTCTTCAACTTCATCGTTGTGCGCAAAGTCTGTCACATGCATTACTACGCTTTTTGTAAGGGGATCAATATTAATACTCATTTCAAAGTAACAATCGAGTCCGTCTTCTTCATCATTAATCCATTGAAATTTTGTCTTTCCACCGTTCTTTCCTGATAGCAACCGAGCTCTTTCTTCACTTCCGTCCCAATAAAAAGTATAAATATCCTCTTTAATATTAACATCATTAGCAAACCATTCACTCAAGCCGCTTGGAGTACTAATCATGTTTTCCAAAATTTTAGGTGATGTTTTTAATAGATAGGCCAATTCGAATTTTACCTTTTCAGTCATAGTAGTAGTCAATTTTAATTAACTTCGTAGCAATTATTTGCAATATACATAATTCTTTTAAATGGCACTAATACATAGCCTTGAAAAAAACGGCAATTTTTTATTTAAATACAGAGGGCAAATTCCGATTTTGCTTTTTTTGTGCAGTATACCTGTGGTTTTGTCAACAGATTATCACTTTTTAAGATTCAATTCGAAATTGGAACTCATTCTTTTAATTTGCT
Source organism: Flavobacteriales bacterium (assembly GCA_947475275.1). GTDB lineage: Bacteria > Bacteroidota > Bacteroidia > Flavobacteriales_D > Crocinitomicaceae > M0103. The sequence continues at coordinate 5,276 of CANJNE010000091.1, forward strand.
GTGTTTTAATTTCTTTTTTAGGTCAATCGATCAGAGCCATTGCTATTGGAACAAGTAATAAGCACACAAGCGGAAGAAATACAAAAGAACAAGTTGCAGAAGCATTAAATACCAAAGGGATATATTCCACTGTTAGACATCCACTTTATTTAGGAAACTATTTTATGTGGTTAGGCATTGTGTTATATACTTTTTCTTTTTGGTTTGCTATTGCGTTTTCACTTTTTTTCTGGATTTATTATGAAAGAATAATGTTCGCAGAGGAGCGTTTCTTAGAAAGAAAATTTGGTGATGATTATTTAAATTGGTCTTTAAAGATTCCACCTTTCATACCCTCCTTTAAGAATTATGAGAAAACGAATATTCCTTTTTCAATGAAAACCATTTTACGCAGAGAATATTCGGGTGTTACAGCCACTATAATTGGGTTTTTGTTTGTTGCCGTTCTTAGAAATTGGAATATTAATCAAACTTTTATTTTTGAAACAAAGCATATTTTGATTTTGATAGTCGCCTTGCTTATTTCCCTCTTTTTAAGATCTTTAAAGCATTATACTAAGTTGTTACACGAGGAAGATAGATCCTAATTTTTTAGAGATTCATAATTTCAGATGGAATAAAATGAAATTATCTTTATATTTGCACCCGTTCTCTTTGAAAATATAAGATATTTTAGTTTTTATTTTGGCTTCGGCGAAGTTTAGAGCGTTAATAAAATGAAGAATTTAGTTCTTTTTTATAATATTTGGCGAGGTAGCTCAGTTGGTTAGAGCGCAGGATTCATAACCCTGAGGTCGAGAGTTCAAATCTCTCTCTCGCTACTAAAAAAAAGCGTTAACTTAATTAGTTGACGCTTTTTTTATTTAAGCATACCTCGGAAATTTATTTAAATTGATTTTTTGATCTGTACCTTGAAGTTTTTTGACAAAAAAAAGCCATTTCTTTCGAAATGGCCTTGCTATATTTTCACGGACTTTAATATTAATGTCCGAAACTTCTTTTTTCTTTAATTCTTGCTGATTTTCCAGTACGCTCTCTGAAGTAGAAAATTCTTGCTCTTCTAACAGCACCTCTTTTGTTTACTGCGATTTCGTCAATAAATGGAGAGGAAATTGGGAAAATTCTTTCAACACCAACGTTTCCTGACATTTTTCTAACGGTAAAAGTTTCTGTTGATCCAGAACCACGACGTTGAATTACAACACCTTGAAATTGCTGAATACGTTCTTTATTACCTTCTTTAATTTTATACGAAACAGTAATTGTATCTCCTGATTTAAATGAAGGAAATGCTTTTGTTTCAACCAATTCGCTCTGAAGTTCTCTGATAATGTCCATAACTATATTGTATAACTTCCCTATAAAAGGGGGTGCAATATTACAAATAATATATTAAAGAACAACCAAGACAAAGAATAATTTTTTTAAATGAATAAAAAAAATGGCTAAACGCTAGTTATTCAAATCGACTGAACTAAATTAGCCTATTTAAAGGAATTTAAATAAGTTTTGAAAGAAAAAACAATAATTGGACGACGCGAAATTGCTGATTTACCTGAATTTGGACTTTTTGGTGTTTCGGTTAAAATTGATACTGGAGCATACACTTCTTCAATTCATGTAAAGTCTTGTAGGGAAATTCATAAAGACAATAAGATTTTTTTAGCTGTTGTTTTTCTCGATGAAAGTTTTTCCGCATTTAATGCAAAAGAAATTCAATTTGAAACTTATCGTATTAAAAAAGTTAAAAGTTCCACAGGTCAAGAACAGTTACGCTATTTTGTGAAAGGAAGTATAAAAGTTGGAGGACGCATTATCAAAACAGAATTCTCATTAACGGAAAGAAAAGGAATGAAATACCCAATACTGCTCGGAAGAAAAGTACTTAACAAAAAATTTATTGTAGATACCGAGTTGGTAAATACCTCGAAAATAAACTAAGATTATGAAAATTGCTGTTTTATCGCGAAATGCGAATCTTTATTCAACAAGACGACTAGTTGAAGCTGCGCAACAAAGAGGTCACGAAGCATATGTTGTTGATCACTTAAGATGTAATATTGAAATTGAGCATCATGGTCCGTCGTTATATTATGGTGACGGTTACCTCACAGGATTTGATGCAGTAATTCCAAGAATTGGGGCGTCTGTAACATTTTATGGCACTGCTGTAGTTCGTCAATTTGAAATGATGAATGTGTTTTCAGCTGTTAGTTCAAGGGGGATAGTGCATTCGCGAGATAAATTAAGATGTTTGCAAGTGCTCTCTAAAGAAGGTATTGGTCTACCGAAAACCGTTTTCACAAACTATTCGCGAAATGTAGAGCACGTAGTAGAATCAGCTGGAGGAGCTCCAGTGGTTTTGAAATTATTAGAAGGAACGCAAGGTCTAGGGGTTGTTTTAGCTGAAAACCAAAATGCTGCACAATCAGTTTTGGAAGCTTTTAATGGATTGAAAGCAAGGGTAATTGTTCAAGAATTTGTTAAAGAAGCAAAAGGTGCAGATATTCGAGCTTTTGTTGTGGATGGTGAAGTTGTTGGCGCTATGAAACGCCAAGGCAAACCAGGAGAGTTCCGTTCTAATTTGCATCGCGGAGGAACTTCAAAAATTGTTGAACTTTCGGTTGAAGAAAAATACACAGCAATTTTAGCTGCTAAGGCTGTCGGACTTGGAATAGCTGGTGTTGATATGTTGCAATCAGAAAGAGGACCATTGGTACTCGAAGTAAATTCATCTCCAGGTTTGGAAGGAATAGAAAAAACAACAGGAGAAGACATTGCAGGTAAAATCATGCAATACATTGAAAAAAACGTTAAGCGCTAATTCCGATGTTGCATAAAGAAAAGAAATTCGTCATTCTGGGAAAAGAAATTGCTCCAGGTAAAGGTGCCCAATTGAATCTAGACGTTGCCAGATTGCATACGAGAACACCAATTTTGGTTCCGGTAATCGTTGAGAGAGCAAAATTAGATGGTCCTACTGTTTTGCTAATGGCAGGTCTCCACGGAGATGAAATTAATGGAATCGAAATCGTTCGAAGGGTATTGCGCAAAGGTTTTAACAAGCCACAATGCGGAACAATTATCTGTATGCCGGTTTTCAATATTTTCGGATTTCTAAACGTAAAACGTGAATTACCTGATGGTCGAGATCTCAATCGAAGTTTTCCAGGAAGTGAAAGTGGATCATTGGCTTCTCAATTTGCTTATCATTTTATGAAGGAAATAGCTCCGCATGTAGATTATGTAATTGATTTTCATACTGGTGCTGCTCAACGCAATAACTTTCCTCAAATCCGTTGCTTATTGAATGATGAAGCTTCTTTGGAATTGGCTAAAATTTTCAATCCACCATTTATTCTGCAATCCTCACATATCGCAAAAACAATTCGAGAATCAATCGTTAAGCAAGGTAAAAAGATGCTGCTATTTGAAGGTGGAAAAACCAATAGCATAGAAGAAATGATTGTTGAAGAAGGTTTGAATGGGGTGAAACGTATCTTGAGTCATTTAGGAATGCGAACTTTTAAAATAGATATTTCAAAAGATAGAAATCCATACTTTTTAGGAGAAAGCAAATGGATGCGTTCCCCAAATTCAGGCATGTTTCAAGCTGCTGTTGCCAATGGTGCAGAAGTCAAAAAAGGAGACGTAATAGGAATGGTTACCGATCCATACGGGAAATTTGAGAAAAAGGTAAAGGCTATTTCAGATGGTTTTATAATTTGTCTTAATGAATCGCCTGTAGTTTATAAAGGTGATGCCATTTTTCATATCGGTATCAGAACTTTTTTACATGATTAAATTCCCCTTGTTAAACTTAAATTTGTAAAAAATAGAATTCATGTCAGTGCATAAGAATGTTAAAAAGGTAACAACACATACCTTACAAGAAATGAAGAATGGCGGTCAAAAAATAGCTATGCTTACAGGTTATGATTTTTCGACTGCGAAAATATTAGATGCTTCCGGTATTGACGTGATTTTAGTTGGAGATTCGGCTTCGAATGTAATGGCTGGTCACGAAACAACTTTACCGATTACTTTGGACCAAATGATTTACCATGCATCATCTGTAGTAAGAGCTGTAGATAGAGCTTTGGTAGTTGTGGATATGCCATTTGGAACCTATCAAGGAAATTCAAAAGAAGCACTTTCTTCAGCCATTAAAATTATGAAATTGTCAGGGGCACATGCTGTTAAATTGGAAGGTGGGCAAGAAATTATTGAATCTATAAATCGTATTCTTACAGCAGGCATTCCGGTTATGGGGCACTTGGGGTTAACGCCACAATCAATTTATAAATTCGGCACCTAC
>CANJNE010000092.1 GCA_947475275.1 Flavobacteriales bacterium
CAAAAATATCTTGGACTTAAGTATGCATTACGTCTTGTTTTGAAATCCATGGAAATTACCAATTCATGGCTTCCCCATTGGCTGATGAGTTTTCCATTGATTGGAAAGTCATAGGCATATCCTATTGTGCAAAAATCTTTTAATATGTAAGAGGCATTAAATCCAATGGCATCATGAAATCTGTAGAGTAAACCGAACCAGAATTGATTATAAAATTGAGCAGAAAGATTAAGATCAAGTGAAGCTGGGGCATTAGCTGTTGATTTGAAAAGTAATGATGGTTTTATGGCAATCACAGAATTGTATTTATAGACATAACCTGCCATTAAATTGAAATGCCTTTGGTAAAATGAATTGTCCGTTGGACTGCCAAATGACCTTTTAAGTAATCTTGGAATTGATGCGCCAGCATAAAAGTTATCATTGTATAAATAAAGACCTAATCCAAAATTGGAGTTGACAACTGAATTGGATTGTTGATAGTTTAAATCTCCAACATCGGTCACGTTTAGACCAGCAAAATTAAATTGTGCTTGTTGAACCCCAGCCGAAGCACCAAAAGACAATTTTAAATCTTTCTTATTCAATTGCATATGGTAGGCGAAATGTGCCATAGCATCGAAGCCTGAACGTGCGCCGATTTTATCATAATTTACGGTTGCGCCAATAGCTATTTTCTTTCTCAAAACGGGTGCATGTATTGAAAGGAATTGAGTTTTCGGTGCACCATCCCAACCAATCCATTGTGCTCGAGTCACAGCAGTAACGGTTAAAGCTTCTCTGCTTCCAGCGTATGCTGAATTAAATTGCAATGGATTGAAAAAATACATTGACGTTTGCGCATCTTGTTGACCAAATGAGGTGAACAAAGAAAACATACTGATGAATGTGAATATGATTTTTTTCATGGTAATCATGGTTGTATCTCAATAAATCCTGTATACGGGTCTTGTGATTTCTTTTTCGTGTCTATTACATAAAAGTAAGTCGCAGCTGGCAGTGATTCTGCCTTGGTGCCTTTGTAATGACCGTTCCAGTCATTGTTGTATGGCTCGGCTTCATAAACTACATTTCCCCATCTATTATAAACAGTAACTTTGTTGTCAGGGTAGAATTCCAAGTTTTGAATAATCCAGGTTTCATTCAAGTCATCACTGTTCGGTGACAAGAATTGGGGGATAATTATTTCAATTAACGGCGTGCAGCCTAAATCAATAATTTGACTAGCGGTGCAGCCATTTGCATCTATAACATATACCGTATAACTTCCAGCATCAATATCAGAAAGAGTAGCACCTTGAACATCTCCCTCCCAACCATAATCAAAACCTCCATTTCCACCTGAAGCTTGAACCGTCAAACTTCCATTTGCTTCTTCGCATTCGGAGCCTACGGAATCTACAACTTGAATAAGAATAGGCTCACCTTGATCAACAAATACGGTAGCATCATCTTGACAATTGTCGTCGTTGATAACTGTAACAGCATAGTTACCTGAAGCTAAACCTGAAACATTCCCAGAATTTATGAGCGTTGGCGTCCAATTGTAGGTGAGTATTGACCCTTGATTATCCGTTTGGATATTGATACTTCCATTAGAACCATTGAAGCAATCTACATCATCTACTATTGCAGCTGTAATATTAATTGTTGAAGGTGGATCCATTTCTACATTTTCAGTATTGGTACAACCAGTTTGATTATCCGTCATTGTAATACTGTAAGTCCCAGCAACGTCAACTGTTGGAGAACTTGTATTACCTCCAGAAAGTATTCCAGGACCAACCCAAGAAATCACACAATTGTTAGGAGTAACAACACCATTAATTGTTGCTGGATTCAAATCGCAATCAATACCAGATTCTGGATTTAAAGTATAATTAAACTCGGGTTTTGGAATTACTGTTACTGTAAATTGATCTTGAACTGCTGGACAGTCATTCAATTGAGCACTTACTGTGATGTTACCACTTATGCTTGTTGAATTATTGTTAGTTGCTGACCAGGCCGGTAGATTCCCATTTCCTGAACCTGCCAATCCTATCGAAGTATTGCTGTTTGTCCAAGTTATTGTTGCTCCTGAAGGAGTGGAAACATAATCTATCGGGTCAATTATTTCACCCGGACAAACCGTAAAATCAACGTTGCTATTGATGGTAATCGCAGGTTGAACAATTACGGTGGCCGTGACATCAGGGCCAGGACATTGCGCGTTTCCAACAGTTATTAAGTAATTCATGGTATCCATGGCGTTACCATTATTGGTAAGTGTTTGGATAATATTTGTTCCGGAACCATTTGATTCACCTACGATTACTGAAGGTCCATTGGTTGTCCATGAAAAGGTGGCACTGCTGATGTTACTGCTTAAATCTATGTCTGTAGCTTCACCAGAACAAATGAGCGTCTCAATAGGATTGACTTCTATTATTGCCTCAGGATTTACTGTTATTGTAAAAATTGTTGGAGGTACAGACGTGCATCCAACGGTAGCACTCACCTCAATCACGCCTACTTGATCGGTTGTATTAGAAGGTGTAATTGGACCAAATGTTGTTGGGCTAACACCAGAACCTTGGGAAGGATTTATAGTGGCTACATTGGTAAGATTGGTAATTTCCCAATTAATGGTATAACCAGGAACTGTGGACGTTAAATTGACAACTGTGGTGGGTTGACCGCTACAAATGGTTTGAGTGACGGGATCGGCTATTACAGTTCCGGTTGGGTTTATTGTCAGTTCTTGCATTATAGAATCTACTCCACAACCATTCCCGGCGTAAAGCCAAAATTGGTAGTTTCCAGGTGTACTGAATGTAATATCCAATTCGTTAGAACCGTCAGTCCATTGTTCAAAGTCGTAATTTGCACCTGTAAATCCATTACCAGAACCATAGGTTCCACCGACTAAGGTAAACCCGGAAGATTGAACAGGTACCCAATAAAATGCATAAGTGCTATCACAACCATTACTTCCAATATTTTCTCCACCCGTTGAGGTGTTTTCAAAGTTCACGGTCTCTCCTTCACAAATAGGTGAACCAGGGGAGAAGTTATAATTGGCCGTTGGTCCTTCGGAAACGGTAATCGGTCCTAAGGTTAAAACCGTTGGCAGTCCATTCGTTGAGCAATAATTTTCAGCAACAACTGAAACAGAAAAAGCATTTTCAATGGGAGGAACTCCAGGGGCATAAAGGTAATCTACCCCGCACGATGTTGTCGTGAACAAATGTGTAATTGTGGTATCGTTTGCGGTATTGAAAAATTGAGCAGGTGTGCCATCTGAAAATGCCACAGCATAGTCAATCGGGACATTATTTGAGGAAATATCTACTGAAAATGGTGAGGGCAGGCAAAAGTTTTGTCCTGATCCTGAAATTGAAATAACAGGAGCTTCCCCATTAAAAACAAGGTATTGATTGGTTTCAGAGCATCCATTCGATGTTACGGTATGCGTTACTGTATATTGCCCGACTGGAAAAATATGTGAAATTTGATTACCTGTAATTGCCGTTTGGGTAGAAGTCGTTCCGTCTCCCCAATTGAAGGTTTGTGTAACACCTGACCCATAATTCGATTGAAAGTCGAATTGAGCTGCATTTTGAGAGCCACATTTTTTAAATAGTGATTGACCATTCAAAGTATTCGAGCTGAAGCCTGAGCCATTAGATAATAAAGTCAGATTTGGAATGTTTATGACAGTAATATTTATATTCGCTGTTGCCGTTGATAAATTAGTACCGTTGTTGTTGGAAACATTCAAAGTAGCGACTGCATTAAACGAACCAAATCCCGAGTAGGTCACAATGTGAGGACCTATTCCCGCAGCTGTAACCGGATTGGCACCAGTACCGAAATTCCAAGTGTAGGAACTACTGGGTAAAGTCTGTGTTGATGTACTTGTAAATGTAACAGATTGCCCTTCACAAATTGTTACTGTGCCTCCAGAAAGTACTGGTATGGTAGTGTAACTTGCTGTTGGTTGTTGGCTGTATGCTGTGTCAAAGAGCAGGAAAAGACATAAAGTTTTTAGAAAGACTTTCATGTTGAGCTTCATTTCAGTGAGTGATTTAAGCGACTTAATCGAATACAAAATAATACAATATTTTTCATGATTAGCAATTGTAACAATTTTAAAACCTTTGAATTTACCATAAGGATAATCTTATTGGTAAAGCGAAGTTGGCAAAATCTTCAATTCCATTAATTCGACGTGGATTCCAAATTGGCATTTTTTTGAGCATTGATATGGCTTCACTTTCGCATTCTGGGCATGGCGGTTCCATGCGCTTTAAAATTTGAATGTTAAAAATAATACCATCGTACCGCACGCCAAATGTGAGGTATATGGTGCCTTGTAAATTCATTTCACGTGCAATCTCGGGATAGTTGTAATTTTGAGCAACCCATTCATACATTCCTGCTATACCCTCAGGCAGACTTGCCTCTTCAACAATCAAATCATCACTCGATGCTTCAATTTCTTTACCTGATTCATCCCAATACTTTTCAATCATTTTATCCTCTGTGATTAATGGAGGAATCCGTTCGTAAGAAATTTGACCGTTGTTGTGCCACATTTTTAAATGCCAATTATCCAACTGGTACTTAATCTGTCCATCCTCGTACCAACCGTGAACTTTTCCAGAAATGGTATCTGCATCAAAATTAGCACTCCACTTTAAAAGACCGTTATCATACCATTCTTTGCAATCACCGTTCAATAATCCATTTGAATAAAAATCTTCCTTAATAAGTTGTCCTAAAGAATTCCATTTTTTAAATGTTCCATCTTTTAGAAAGTCCTCATAATTTTCCTCTGTCTTCAGTTGTCCATTAGAATACCATTCCCTATTCAATCCATCTTTCTCCCCTTGGAAGTAATTGAATTCTTGGATTAATTGACCATTTTTGTCCCAACAACTGTATTTACCGTTCAGTTCGCTATTGAGGTAATTGTATTCAAAAGAAACTTTGCCGTTATCGTACCAAGATTTATAATTTCCATTGAGTATACCTTCGCTGTAAGTGGCTTGTGTCCTTTGTTGCCCATCTTCGTAAGTATCATAAACAAATCCTGTTATCGGTTTTTTCGTTAATTTATGAACGAGTATTCCCCTTTTATCCTTTGTTTTTGATGTGTGGTAACTTTTCTGGCCAAAACATAAAGTGTTTGCAATTAAGAAAATTATGATGTAGTAGGCTAATTTCATAGAAAAGCAATTATCAATTTGATTTAATCTACATAACTCAATTTCAACATGTTGGATCCACCCATCTCTTTTAGTGGAATTGAGGCGATGTTAATTACAATATCTCCAACGTCTAGAAGATTCATTTTTTTCAACATGGATTTGATGTCTGCAATCGTATCGTCTGTGCTTACTTGTTTGTCGTAGTAGAATGCCTTAACTCCCCAAATTAAATTGAGTTGTGTCAATATTTGCTGATTACTTGTAAAAACATAAATTGGTGCTTTTGGACGTTGTGAAGCAATTTTGTAGGCAGTATATCCCGAAAAAGACATGGTTAATATTGCTGCAGCCTCAACACGCTGGGATAAACGACAGGCATTGAAACAAATGGAATCAGAAATGAACCGCGAATGGTTTTTTTCTGGTAACTCTTCCTTATTGTAGATACCTTCAAATTTTTCCATTTCGGTAACAATATTGGACATCGTTCGAATTACTTCTATAGGGAACTTACCAACAGATGTTTCACCGGAAAGCATAACGGCATCGGCTCCGTCTAAAACGGCATTTGCAACGTCATTAACTTCGGCACGTGTCGGGCTAATATTAGTAATCATACTTTCCATCATCTGCGTTGCAACGATTATGGGCTTGGCATGTGTTATACATTTTTTAATCAACATTTTTTGAATCAGGGGCACGTTTTGGTACGGAACTTCAACACCTAAATCTCCGCGTGCTACCATAAGTCCATCGCTTTCCTTTACGATTTCATCAATTTCAGTAAGTGCCTCAGGTTTTTCAATCTTGGCAATGACTTTCGCTTTACATTTTTTTGCAGCGATTAATTTTTTGAGTTCAATGATGTCTTGGGCACATCTCACAAATGATAAACCTATCCAGTCAACGTTATGCTCTAGGGCAAAAGATAAGTCTTCAATATCCTTAGTGGTTAGAGAAGGCATCGAAATTTTTGTGTTCGGAAGATTTACTCCTTTTTTAGATGATAAAATTCCACCATGAATGACTTTGGCTTGAAAGGATTTCGAACCATCTGTACTCGTTACTTCCAAGGTGATTTTACCATCATCTAACAAGATGCGCTCTCCGGGTTTAACTTCTGTAGGTAGATTGCTATAATTAATTGAAAAGGAACTTTCATTTCCGATAACTTTTTCTGTTCCGATAGTAACTATGCCATCTTTTTTCAAAAGCACACCATTGTTTTCCATTTCATTGGTGCGAATTTTTGGACCTTGTAAATCTGCAAGAATTGCCACATTCATTCCTGTTTCTTCGTTTAATTCTCGTATGATTTGAATGATGTGTGCATGGTCTTCATAGGCACCGTGGCTAAAGTTTAAACGACAGACATTCAATCCTGCCTGAAACATTTCGCGAAGTGTTTCCTTATTGTTACAAGCAGGCCCCATGGTTGCCACTATTTTTGTCTTCTTCATCATTAGTTAAAAACTATATTTTCTGTTGATTGAATTTCTTCGGGATTAAATAAAAATGTTCCCAGAACACTTGAAATGGCTCTGAGTTTTTGGGTGATTTCATCTGGGTCGATGAGGTGGTTTTCAAATAAAAATAAAAAGAAATCTATTCCTGGTTTTTCAGGGATGAGCAATTTTCCTTGACTTTTATTTTTCACCAAATAATATTCGGTTAAATAATCTTCATCTTTAAACTCGTAGAGAGAATGGGATGACATGCGCACTCCTTTTTTATTGACAACGATATAATCTTCATCTGCTTTGGTAAGTTGAATATTCAAAAGTTCATTAATACCCCAAGCCAATCTGTAATCGTTGTGGTGCGTGCAAATACCAATCATGTCAAAGTCATAATCTTGCTCGAAAAGCAACGTATGTTTTTTACTTTTTGTCATTGATACTATCTGTATTACAAAATTACGGAATTACCGTTGAGCGGAAGTCAGGTTTTAAGCCAGATATTAAAATTCATTGAACGGTAATATGTTAATATCCCCATAATTTTGTTTTGGAAATATCAATAAACCAATTTGAATTTCTTTGCGTAATTTTTAATTGAGAATTCTTGCATAATGAAATAAATTCTTAATTTTACCACGTTCTCAAATTTAAGGAAATGAGTGTTTTTGGAATCGTATTGTTTTTACTGATCGCAGGAATGGCGTTTTGGTTGTTATTGTTCTTACTCGGTTTTATAGTTCCTTACTGGATCACTTTGGGTGTTTTTGAAAAATTACGTCCGAAAAGAATCTTTGAAGAGAAAGAAGATTAATATATTTTATTTAATGATATCGTAAAGGCTATTTCGAAAGAAGTGGCCTTTTTTGTTGAACTTAAATAATTTCCTCACTGATGCTGATAACATTTACCGCTTGGGTCAGAAGTTTTTCTTTTACATCGTGTTCCTGCTTGTGTAATACCTGAACACTGAACAGCTGCTGAAGTTCCGGTATCTTGTTTATTGGCAGGACTTGTTAACTGTTTATCTGTTCCATTCCAGTTCCAACAAGTTGTGCAAGTAGCACCTTCGATTTTTGACTCAATGTCATCGGGGAGATTGGCGTAAAAATTTATCCCTGTAAAACGTTCAACACTATCAATACTTACCGCATGTGTATTCAACGCATCCTTTGACCCCTCATTTTTTAATACAAATCCAATTGCATTATGAGCATCGTTTGAATAGGTGTAAACGACCTTGTAATAATATTCTGGAACAGCAACTTTGTTCGCTCCGATTGTTTTTAATCCAGATTTTAAAACGGGTCCGGTAACCACATAGAGTGTATCGTATTCAACAGCCCAATCTCGAACCAACTCTTCAAGTCGCTTCCAAATGCCGCGATTAAAACTTGGATCTTGCGGACTCATGTTGCTATAATAAAAAGATTCAATCATGGATTTTTCCGACCAACCCATATCGGCAGCCGGTGCCAAATGTCCTCTGTCATAGCCTGAATTGGTATAATCACTATTTATTGCTGAACCGGTTTTTACTTGAGGGTCTTCCATAAAGTCATCCGAACGTTCATAAAGACTTACGGTTTCAGACGCTGTAAGTTGGTAAGCCACCCATTCTGCTTGTTCGTGCGATTCGTTGTATTTCAGCGTATAAGCATTATGGTAAACGATTGGGTCTTCGGCAGAAAAGAATGGCAGTTCTATATTTTTTATTGAATCTGATGAGAGTCGTTGCTCACTTTGATTCGAATTGTAATCAAATTTGTTTTGATAATCATGAGTTGATGTTTGATCATCGTGTTTTGAGTCATTTAGGTTATCTGATGCATTTTGACTGCAGGATAAAAAACATATCCCAAGTATTATAAAAAAAGTAAAAATCCATCCAAGTTTTAGGTTTAAAATCGTTTTACTCATGGGTTATTAATTACCAATAACGATAGGAGAATCGTATTTAAATCCGTCAAAATATAAGAAGTAGATTCCTGTTTCCAGCATAGAAACATCAATACTATTTAAGTTCGATTTTAAATTGCAACTAAGCACAATCCTTCCCATTGGATCTAACATTTTAATTTCAGAATAATTCATGTAGGCATTTTCAAAAAACAATAACCCCGCACTTGGGTTAGGATAAACTTTTAGTTCATTCAATAAACCTTCGTTTAAATTTGTAAAGGATAACTGAAGATTTAAAGTTATGGTACTATCGCAACCGTTCGTGTTTTGTATTATTTGTGTGTAGGTTCCACTTTGGGTATAGGTTTGTCCATTTAAAGTATAATTATCTATTGCCGATTCATTTATTGTTGCGCTGCTATTCAAATTAACTATGACATTCATTGTGTCACTATTTTGACAACCATTATTGTTGATTCCAGTCACAACAAGTACTTCCGAAGATAAGGGAGTATAAGTGAATCCATTTAGTGTTCCATTGCTCCAAGTTAAGTTGTTAGAACCTGTAGCATTCAATAGCACCGACTGTCCTTCACAAACTGTTACATCTTGCCCTGCAACAATTGTTGGAAGCGGATTAATTGTAACTGTAACCTGATCTGTTGTAGCACATCCTCCTGTTGTTCCTGTTACAGTATAGGTTTGTGTTTGTGTTGGAACAAAAGCTACCCCATTTTGAATAGCGTTGGACCAGGAATAAGAGGAAGCACCAGTTGCATTTAAAGTAACAGATGTTCCTGCACAGACAGTCTGATCAATACCTGCATTGACTTGTGGAGCAATTGCAACAGTAACGGTAACCTGATCTGTTGTAGCACATCCTCCTGTTGTTCCTGTTACAGAATAAGTTTGTGTTTGTGTTGGAACAAAAGCTACCCCATTTTGAATAGCATTCGACCAGGAATAAGAGGAAGCACCAGTTGCATTTAAAGTAACAGATGTTCCAGCACAGACAGTCTGATCA
>CANJNE010000093.1 GCA_947475275.1 Flavobacteriales bacterium
CATGAATACGATCCAAGTAAATTTCTAACACATTGGCAACTTCTTCCAATTTATTTTGAAGGATTGGTGTAAAGTTCAAACTACCGCTTTTGATATGTGTTTTAAAATCAAGCGTAAGTTGTTGCGCCAATTTATAGACTTCCGTGATTCCAATATTCCCAGCAACACCTGCTAGTGTATGAAGCAGCATTCCGGTCTCATCTAATCTATTTTGTGCTTGTAATTGTTGTGCCTTTGCTTTGAAATTACCGTGATTCTCGACGAAAGTTCTTAACAATTTTAAATAGACATCCTCCTTACCCGCAGCTCTTCGAACACCAGTAATGGTATCTATTCCATCAATTTTAATGTTATTGCCGTTAGGCTCAGCTGCCGTTCTCATTGAAATGGGTGCTTTCTCTTGTGAATTTACAGTTTGTGGTGCCAAAAACTTTCTCAGTGTAAGGTATAAAAACTCTGGGTCTATCGGTTTTGTAATATGGTCATTCATTCCTGCAGCCAAACTTTTCTCGCGCTCACCTTTCATGGCATGGGCAGTCATTGCTAGCACAGGTAATTCCTTATTATTGAGCTCTTCGCGAATTTTTCGGCAAGCAGTTAATCCATCCATAATAGGCATTTGAATATCCATCAAAACCAAATCGAAATGCGATGCTTTCAATTTTACTATAGCTTCGGCCCCATTCCAAGCACTATCATATAAAATCCCCACATCTTTAAGCAGCTCCATGGCCAACTCCATATTAATCTCATTGTCTTCAACCAGCAAAACGCGTTTTCCTTCCAGCGAAGATTTATGGTTTGTGTCGTCCGGCTTATTTTGTTTATGAGCCGCAACCTTTTTCTTTCCAAGTTGCAATATTTTGTTAACAGAATCATATAATGCAGAAGGATTCACTGGCTTAATAATAAGTCCGTCAACTTCTTTTTCTCTCGCAGCTTTTCTAACTGTGTCCAGACCATAAGCAGTAACCATTAACACAGCAGGTATTTCTCCTGAGTGTTGTTTTTTGAGTTCATTAACCAACTCTAGTCCATCCATTCCTGGCATTTGCCAATCTACAACCAAAAGTGAAAATGGATCTTTATCTAAGTGATTTTCAAATTTTTTAATTGCTTCAATTCCATTTTTAGCGATAGTTACTTCAAAACCTAAGGAGGTCAACATATCATTTAACACCATACGGGCACTTTCTGAATCATCAACAAGCAGCGCATGCATACCTTTAACATTCTCGATGGCATCAATGTGGTTATCTGCATTATCTTCAAGAGAGAAATAGGCATTGAAAATAAATTCAGACCCCTCACCGGGTGTACTATTCACTGTTAATTCCCCATCCATTAAATGAACAATATTCCTACAAATGGCTAACCCCAAGCCTGTTCCTCCATATTTACGCGTCGTTGAAACATCAGCTTGTTGAAAAGGTTGAAACAGGTTTTTAACGGCTTCTTCGGTCAAACCAATTCCACTATCTTTTACCGAAAATCTCAAAATTGTCCCATAACTCATCTTTTGTATGGCCCGTATTTCGATTTTAATCTCTCCTTTTTCTGTAAATTTTGCTGCGTTATCTGTTAAATTAAGGAGCACTTGTCTCAAGCGAACACTATCTCCCATCAAAACAGGGGGGATATTTGTATCTATGTAGGTAACTAGTTCGACCTCTGGTTTCTTTTGAAGTTTAATGTTAACGGTAGCTGCAATATCAGTAATAAGTTCCTCAAGGTAAAGGTGTGTCACTTCAAGCGTTAATTTACCGGCTTCGATTTTGGAAAAATCTAAAATATCATCGATTATTCTTAAGAGACTTTTAGCTGAGGTTTCTATTTTATTACTGAAATCTCTTTGCTTTTCATCTAGGGTGGTTTTACCCATTAAGTAATTCATCCCAAGAATGGCATTCATTGGAGTTCTTATTTCATGCGACATATTGGCAAGGAACTCACTTTTAGCTTTGTTGGCATTATCCGCTATCTCTCTCAATTCAGACATTTGTTGATAGCGCTCTTCAATTTGTTTGTTTTTTTCATTTACTACATCCAGGTGTCTTCCAGCAAAAGACGCTACCAATCCAAGAAAAATAGGCGCTGTATCCACTAACCATAGTGCTGGTGAGGCTTTTTGACATTCCCATAACTGATATAAAGAAAAGCCCATATTTCTGAATGAGCATTCGAAAAGGGTACCTACAATCGGAAATAATAAACCCAAAGACACCCCTAGGAAGGTATACTTTTGTTTTTGGGTAAAGCGTGATTTTGGTCTTGCAGAATTAATTCTACTCATCAATAATAAAATGTTTCATAAAAATAGATAAATCCAAAGGACAATGCCGTTTGGTTAAAAAAATATTTTTAGCAGTATGAGTGAATAAAACTTTTGGGCTTTTCAAAATATTGATTCGTTTGTTCAATATTGCGCCTGCTATTTACTATTCAGTTTTATATAAATCCAATAAGCCTAAATCCGAATTGATTGAAATTTCTCCACAGGATAATTAAAGGGTATTTGTGTCATTTCTGAACGGAATCATTCGTAAAAAAGCCGTAATTTGGCGAATTGAAGAACAAGTTAATCAATCCAAATGTTATAAATAATGTCTAAAAATAAAGTGCCTATTATGAAGAATCACTTGCTAATTTTGTCCATATTATTAACGTTTGGCTTATCAGCACAAGTTGATAATACCATGTATGGTTTATATCAAATTTTAAATCCGCCTAGTTTTCAATTGGCAAGTATTGACCCCTTGACTGGACAAATTTCAACGATTGGTTCAGCTACCTTGAGTAACACTGTTAACGCAACTGGTGCGTCATTAAATCCTTATAATCAAACCTATTCTTACCAGGATGAAGATTCATGGTTAACACTTGATTTACAAACAGGAACAGTATTGAATGATGTCATGGTTAACCTGCCAAATACTAACGGATATTTCAATAATTTCAGATTCAATGCTGCTGACTCAAACATGTACGGTCTCTACAGTCAGATAGTTACTGACCCAATTACTGGATTTATTACATCAGATTTAAAACTGGCAACCTGCGATTTATCAAGCGGAATGGTCAACATAATCTCTCCAAATTCAGTTGCCGAAAGCTATACCATGTCCGGTAGTACCATTGACCCATTTTTAATGGTATACTATTTTGAATCTGAAGGAAAATTCATGGGTTTGGATTTATATAATGGTCAAATATATAGTCAGCCTGCAATAACGTTAAGTAATCCTGGATCTTTCTTTGGCGATTTTGCTTACAGTTGTGCAGATACCTCAATTTATGGTTTAGTCATGCAGAATGGCTTGAAGGCATTGGGGAAAATCAATCCTCAAACAGGAGTGGTTACTGAACTTCCAACTGTTCTTAATTATGACAATTATGTGATGAATTCGGGTGGAGCTATTGACCCGGTAAATCTTGTTTATTATTTTCAAACTTTGGACACTACAAGTCAAATAAAAATGGTTGGATTATCTCTACTGGATGGTTCCGTCGTGTCTGAAAGCAACATTTCTTCGAATGGAGATTACTTTATCATGTATCGTATCCAAAGCGAATGTTATGAGGCAAATCCATCACGTTTGAATCCTTCAAATACCATTGTTGAAATGAAAGATTTTAATATTCAAATTCAACCCAATCCCGTTCAAGATGCGCTCTTCCTGAGTGCTGATATGCAAATGGATGAAGTTGAAATTGTTAACACAAATGGATGTATTGTTCAAAGTTACCATCCAAATGAAATGGATTTTCAAATTCCGATTTCCACATTAAATAATGGAGTTTATATCATCAGAATTAAGTCGAACAATTCAATTTACACGAATCGTTTTATCAAAAACTGATAAGATTTATGCTGCTTTAATCTGAATTTTAAAGACAATGGATATTCAATGTATTGGGTTAAGTTCAATACTGTTTTCCTTCAGTATACTTCTTAAAAATTGGATTTAATAACAATCCCCTTCTGCTTTGTTATTTCTTTTCTTCCTCTTTCCAAAAAGTGCCTGTGGAACCGCATTGCGTTCATTTTTGAGGTAAAAACACAAATCTCCATGCAAAACAATGAACTCATTTTGTTTAAATCGGAGCGTATTGTGATAGATTAAATCTTCTACCAATTCATTTGGTGTACTGATTAAAAATGCCAATCCCGGATTGATTTTAGTGGCTCTTAGCACTCGTTTTACGGCGTCAGTGCAATTGTTAACAAAAAGAGACCAGGGTTCTTTCAAATTCCAATGATCACTCAGTTTTTCTAATTCATGGAGGTTGGGCTGCTCAGCTTTCAATTTCAATACCAGCGATGGCGGTAATTTCTGATGAGCCAAACTATCATTATCATACATCAAAGCTTCATTGAATGACAAGTTCGTTACCTTTCTTCCCCCTCCATCTTGTTGTCTGTATTTTGTGTAATAAATTAAATTAGTCGAATCTTCACCAAAGGCAATAGCAATATGACCAGCTCCAGATTCTGTTTGATCACTTTCATAAATAAACAAATACAAGCTGTATTCATCTCTGATTTGAGCTTGATAGCAGTGAGCTAAAGAAATTAAAACTGATAAAATAAATAATTCTTTTTTTAACCAAGCCATTTCTAAAAAATTGGATGGTAAAATTAAAAAGGATTTGAATATGTTGGGTTTGATTATGCCATGTAATGCCTTCGTCTCACGTCAACCCCACATTTTTTCGTAACTTTGCAAATAATTTATAATTAAAAGTGAGTCATAAATCAGGTTTTGTTAATATTGTCGGAAGTCCTAATGTGGGCAAATCCACTTTAATGAACCGATTGGTGGGCGAAAAACTATCAATAGTTACCTCCAAAGCACAAACCACACGTCATCGCATATTGGGCATCGTGAACGATGAAGACTATCAGATTGTATTTTCGGATACACCTGGAGTTGTTAATGCTGCATACAAATTGCACGAAACCATGATGGAGTATGTGAATGCTTCGTTAAAGGATGCTGATGTACTTTTATTCATTACCGACACCAAGGAAAATGAAATGAACCATCAAGAAACCTTGGAAAAAATTCAAAAATTAAAGGTTCCTGTGCTTTGTTTGGTGAATAAAATTGATTTGAGCAATCAGGAGCAAGTTGAAGAGCGCATGAAATACTGGCAGGAAAGACTTCCAAATGCCACGATTTATCCTATTTCGGCTTTACACGATTTCAATGTGCAAGCAGTATGGGAACGAATTTTAGACTTGGTACCTGAAAGCCCTGCATATTACGACAAGGAAGAATTGTCAGATCGCCCAATGCGTTTCTTCGTGAGTGAAATTATTCGTGAAAAGATTTTCCTTCATTGCGATAAAGAAGTTCCCTACAGTTGTCAGGTGGAAATTGAAGAATACCTCGAAGAACCTCAATTAACCAGGATTCGTGCCTTGATTATCGTTGAGCGTGACTCACAAAGGGGAATTCTCATTGGAAAAGGTGGAGAAATGATCAAACGAATTGGTCGTGAAGCTAGACTTGAAATACAAAAGTTCATTGATCAAAAAGTTTTTCTTGAAACCTATGTTAAGGTAGACAAAGACTGGCGATCAACAGATGTCAAATTAAAAAAATACGGCTACTAAATGGGTTAATCATAACCTCCACAGTAGCGAATCAACAAAATCATGAGCAATATAGTAGCCATAGTAGGACGCCCAAATGTTGGAAAATCAACACTTTTCAATCGCTTGACTGAATCTAGAAATGCTATCGTTAAAGAGGTTAGCGGTGTAACTCGCGATCGCCTATATGGTAAAGGTGAATGGAATGGCGTTCAGTTTTCGGTGATTGATACCGGTGGTTACATCAAAGGGTCTGAAGATGTTTTTGAAGGTGAAATCCGTAAACAGGTTGAAATCGCTATTCAAGAAGCTACCGTAATAATATTTATGGTGGATGTGATGAGCGGCATTCTGGATTTGGATGAAACGGTTGCACAATTGCTGCGCAAATCTAAAAAACCGGTATTAATTGCTGCGAATAAAGTTGACAACAACGATAGAATTGGTCTTTCAGCTGAGTTTTACCAACTAGGACTTGGTGATGTCTTTGATCTTTCTGCAACAAATGGATCTGGAACAGGAGAAATTTTAGATGAAGTTGTTCGTTATTTTGACAAAGAAGATGAATCCGTTAACGAGCGCGATGAATTACCAAGAATTGCTATAGTTGGCCGACCTAATGTAGGAAAATCATCTTTGGTAAATGCTTTAACTGGTGAAGAACGCAATATCGTTACCAACATTTCAGGAACAACTCGTGATTCCATCAATACACGATATAAAGCTTTTGGTTTTGACTTTTTGCTTATCGACACTGCAGGAATTCGCAAAAAAGCGAAAGTGACTGAGGATATTGAATACTACTCTGTATTGCGATCTGTAAGAACAATTGAGAACTCGGATGTATGTGTTTTCATGATTGATGCTGAGGAAGGACTTCAAAAACAAGACCTTCACATTTACTATATTATTGAAAAAAATTCAAAAGGTGTTGTAGTTCTTGTCAATAAATGGGATTTGGTCGAAAAGGATCAAAACACCATGTTGCGATACGAAGAAAAAATCAGAGAGCAATTGGCACCTTTTAATGATGTTCCCATCATTTTTACATCAACCATAAATAAGCAAAGGATTCATAAAGCGCTTGAAGCTACAATGATGGTTCATGAGAACCGGACCAAGAAGATTTCTACATCAAAATTAAATGAAGTGATGCAGGGAATTATTCAAGCTACGCCACCACCGGCAATGAAGGGTAAATACATTCGAATCAAGTATATTCAGCAGTTGCCAACACATGCTCCAGCTTTTGCTTTTTTCTGTAACTTACCTCAATACATTCCGGATTCTTACAAACGCTTCCTAGAAAACCGTTTAAGAGAACAATTTGATTTCTGTGGTGTGCCGATAAAAATCTTTTTCCGCAAGAAATAATCCTACTCGTATTTGATGACAACTGGAAAAGTGACGTAACTCGAAACTTTTTGTCCATTATTAGTTGCAGGTGTCCAGTCAGGCATCAGGGCAACAACATCTAATGCTGATTTTGAGAGACCTGGACAACCAGCCACACCTTTTAGCACTTCAGGTTGGTTTATTTTTCCTTCTGTTGTAACAACGATTCTAACATATACCTTACCTTGACAGCCTAACTCGAGGTCATAATCAGATATTTTAATATTGTTGTTGATGAATTTCATCATTTCGGCTTGACCTCCAGGAAAAGCAGCCTCTTCCTCTGCAACGAAAACAGGTTCAACAGGGGCAATCGGTTCTGGCTGAACTGGCATTGGGGGGTCAATGGGTTCCCAATATCCTGGATATGGATCGGGCCAAGGTTCTGGTTCCGGACCTGGATCAGGAGGGATAACCTGTGGAATAATAACGACTTTTTTTGTTTTTTTTGTCTTATTTTTATCTATCAAGCTACTATCAACAGGAGGATCGATATTTAGGCTGTTTTGCGAGGGAGCTGCCTTTATGGGTTCAGGTAAAGCTGTTTGTGTTTCTTGGGGTTGATCCTCGGTTTCTATCTCTCCACCACACGAAGAAACCAAACCAAGTAAAGCCCAAAAGAGTATCATTTTGAATCCAAGAAAATCTTTCATATATCAAATTTTAGCTTTAACGCAAAGTTTTAGTTTTTATTTTCAAAACAACGCCCTAACCTCCATTCCACCGGAATGTATGGTTTTATTGCCTTCAGACTTTCGGCCATTGTACTGAATTGAAATTTGTAAGTTCTTGGAAATAGAACGTTGGTAACCAATATTCCAAGTGTAATTTATTCCTGGTTTTAATGCTTCCAGCATCTCAAAGCCCAAAGCAGAATTTTGTATGCCATTATACTTTATGGCCACCATTTTAATTTCTGATTGAAAACTACCTTTTTCTGTTTGGTTGTATTTGAGTGTTGTACCCAATTCCTTAACTTCGGCGGTTTCACCTCCAAATTCAATATCATTATTTTTTATCGAATAGCGACCATCAATTGTTATTCGGAAAACCGTATTGGGTTGGTAGATTAAACTCGGTTTTATCAGCTTGTAATTCAATGCGTAATTCCTTCCTGATGTATAATCAGCTATGGTGCTTTTTGTACCCAATTCCCCTTTAAGTTCAATTGCAAAAACACGTTTGATGTTCCAACGAAAAGACAATTCATGAGCTTCATTGGCTCGAGCATCAAAACCGGTGGCTAAAAGTGTTTTACTGTTCAGTTTCTGATAGCTGTATTCTGCACTGAAGATGCTTGAAGTACGATTGAAAAACAAAGAATTGCGAATCGTTGAATTGGTAGAAAGTAAATTGGAATCACGCACATCTGTAACGAAAGGATTGAAGGCAGCTCCTCCTTGAAAAATATTGGTTTTGCGTAATACTCTAAATCGGGCTTGATCGGAAAATCTAGAGAGAACACCCAAAAATCCTTTATTTGAAGACCACAAACGTTCAGGGCGCAAATTAATGGATTGATTGAATTCATTGGAATAAGTCTTCACATATTCATTGCTAGGTGTAAATACTCTTATGTAACTTGCTTGATCTACAAATTGAGCAACTTCGAATTCATTGAGATCTTTAATACCATCAGAATTGTAATCTATCCAAGTATAAACCCCTTGGCCATCATTGACTTGAATATAGAGAAACTCTTTTTTCAATTCCAGACCAGAACCTGCTTCATAGAAACTATTCGTTGAAAGTGCTCCTTTCAACACTTTCATTTCATAATCAATGCGACCAAGTAAAGTGTTTTCGGGGTTTTGGTCTATCAAATTGGAATCTAAAATTTTTAATTCACGATAACTTGAGACTAACTTCAACTGATGATTTGTCCATTCCGTGAAGGCTACTTCGGTGCCAAAACTTCTTGCTTTAGCAACTTTTGAAAAAGTTAAGCTATCAGTGCGCTGATCTAATCTTTCTCGATAGAATAATTTAAAACTATTTTTAATGGAATCGCTGTTTGCAATATAAAATTGGTAATCAAAAAATCCATAACTATTACTTCCTAAGACTCCGTTTTCATTTCGAAAAGTATTCAATTCTTGATCATCTATAAAACCAATTTTAAACCAACCTAAAGCTTGAGAAATATCGCTTCTATGTCTTAAAAATTGATTTTCTTGTAAGGCTGATGATGATAAAAAACTACCATCCCAGACTGCATTGAACCCTTTTTGTTTCCATCTACCATCTGTTGCTGCGCGTAATCCTAAATAATCTTTTCCAACAGCGTA
>CANJNE010000094.1 GCA_947475275.1 Flavobacteriales bacterium
TCCACATGATGAAGGGCTATTTACGGTTACTGTCGGATTTGGATTAATGGCAACAATTCCTGAAGCAGATGTACTCAAACATCCTGTTGTTGGATTCGTTATGATCACACTGTAATTACCAGATACTGTTGCAGAAAAACTTGCTACATTCCCTGGGTTAGATGCGCCTGTTGGAACCGTCCAGGCATAACTGTAGGTACCAGCTGGTGTTGGCGTAGCTGTTACCGTTGCCGTAGTTCCGCAATTAGTAGGACTATTTACAGTTACTGTTGGAACTGGGCTAATTGCAACTGTTCCTGAACCAGAAGTGCTAGAACATCCAGTTGTTGGATTGGTAATAATAACACTGTAGTTTCCAGATGTAGAAGCCGAAAAACTAGCCACATTTCCTGGATTGGTAACACCAGTAGGCACTGTCCATGCATAATTGTAAGTTCCTGCAGGGGTTGGAGTTGCAGTAACTGTTACACTTCCTCCACATGATGAGGGACTATTTACAGTAACTGTTGGATTTGGATTAATTGTCGCTAATCCAGATGCTGATGTACTAGAACATCCCGTTGTAGGATTCGTTATAATCACACTGTAAGTACCAGAAACAGTTGCAGAAAAACTAGCTACATTACCTGGGTTGGATGCGCCTGTTGGCACCGTCCATGCATAACTGTAGGTGCCAGCTGGTGTTGGTGTAGCTGTTACAGTTGCTGTTGTTCCACAGTTTGTAGGATTATTTACTGTAACTGTTGGTAAAGGACTTACGTTAACGGTTCCAGTAGCAGATGTACTTGAACAACCTGTAGTTGGGTTGGTTATGATAACACTATAGTTTCCGGATGTTGAAGCAGAAAATGAAGCGACATTTCCTGGATTCGTTGCGCCAGCAGGAACCGTCCAAGCGTAATTATATGTCCCTGCAGGAGATGGAGTTGCCGTAACTGTAGCATTTCCAGAACATATCGAAGGACTATTAACAGTAACTGTAGGATTTGGATTTATTGTAACCGTTCCGGATGCGGATAAACTCGAGCAACCCGTTGCAGTATTTGTAATTATTACGCTGAAGTTTCCGGAAGTTGTCGCGGAAAAACTTGCAACATTCCCTGGATTGGTTGCACCTGCAGGCACGGTCCAAACATAAGAATATGCACCAGCGGGTGCAGGTGTGGCCGTAACAGTTGCTGTTGTGGAACATACATTTGGACTATTAACCGTAACTGTAGGCGTTGGACTCACAGTAACCGTTCCACTTACGGATGTACTTGAACATCCAGCAGAACTTGTTATAATTACGCTATACAGACCGGAAACTGCAGTAGAAAAACTTGCAACATTACCTGGATTTGTAGCTCCAGCTGGAACAGTCCAAGAATAGCTATACGTTCCTGCAGGAGATGGTGTTGCGGTAACTGTTGCATTTCCAGAACAAATTGTTGGGCTATTAACAGTAACAGATGGAGGTGCAGACACATTGATGGTCATTACATCTGTTGTTGTGCATCCACCAGAGGTACCTGTTACCGTATATTGCACCGAACCCGTTGCTGTTGGACTTAAGGTAACAGATGGATTAGCAATTGTAGTTGAACCAGCGATAGCAATTTGGGCATTGTTAACAGTTTCAGCCCAAGAATAAGTAGTTCCGGCAGCACCTGTAGGAGTACCACCTATAGTAACCGTTTGACCTGGGCACGCACTGATATCGGAACCAGCATTTACTGGGGTATTTGGGTTTACAGTTAAACATTGATTCTGAGTGTAGGTACATCCAAAATTATCTGTCAGTGAATACGTATAACATTGGCTACCGGTTGCAGTAGGTGTTACCGTTGCCGTAGTTGCTCCAGTCCCCGTTAAACCGGCGGTTGGATTCCAACCTTGTGTTGCAATAGTTGGGGTAAAACCTCCCGTTGCAGCGGGAACCGTAAAGTTTACGTCCCAATTAAAAATGTAACCATTATCTGCAGCCAAATTATCCGTAACTTGAATGGTCCAGGCTCCGTTTAAAGGACAACCTATCATGTTTGTAAATGGCTGTTCCGGTGCATAATTCCCTGCTGCTATTGAAGGACCGGCAGGAACACCTGCTGTTACTGTAGGACCGGCAACAAGTTGGGTCGTGGCTGTTGGCGTAAAACAATAAACATATCCCGTTCCTGGACCAACTGTTGGATCATCAAGTGGAGATCCTAGATAAGTACCAGCTCCACCAGCTGCATACGACTTCAATATCATACTTTGACCATTTGGACAAATCAAGGTAATCTGAAGGTCACCCAAATAAGAATGCTCCAATGTCAAACACAAATTGCTAAAATTAGCAGCACTTGTTACTGTCTGCCCTTGGTTGAAGCAATTTACATTTATAGCAGTTGTATAGGAAACGCCTGAACCATCCGGTAAAAAGGTTGTTCCACTTATTGGAGGTGTACAATTGGGAGTAAAAGGGTTCATAGTTACCGTTGCAGCCAAATTTGAGGATTGACCCAAACAAATTGTTGGAGGTGTCGCAGTACTCGTGAATGTTGGTGTTGTCGAAACTTGAACAGTTACAGCGGCAGAATTGGTATTGGGACAACCTCCTTCTGTTCCGTTCAAATTAACTTGATAGCTTCCAGCTGTTGGATAAGTTGCCGTTGGATTTGCCAATGTGGAATTGGTACCATTTCCTAAATTCCATGCATAGGTGTCAACACCACCGTTACCTCCGGTAATTGTTCCATTAAACGAAACTGTTCCACCCTGACAAATTTTTATTATACCTCCAACAGCAGCAGGAGTTGTACTCACAATATTTGCTGTAGGTGTTACACATGGGGTTGTACATGCAATTGTACCAACCCAACCAGCATTTGCAAAACTACCGTCTGAAGTGAAAACAAATGTCAAACAACCACTTGTATTTGTTGGAGACGCACTTGCTAAACCTGGTCCAGCTGTACCCGTATAGGAACCCAATGAGGGAGAGGCAGTAGTTGGTCCATCGTAAACTGTCAGAAAGTCATAATTATTCTCAAGATTGAAGGTTGTAAAATTAACCGTCACTTTCGAACCTGGGGTAGAAGGACAAATGGTATATGTGTAATTGAGGTTATTGCCATAAACCGCCGCACTTCCGCCATTGTCATAAAACGTACCCGAACAAGCAGTAACATTACCACCATTCGTCATGTTATAGGTTTGAGCATATGCACCAAAAGAAAGGAACATTAGAAACAACCCGCTTAATATCTTATTTTTCATAACAAAAGATTATTGAGAAACTATTGCACTTTGTGGCAAGATGTAAATGATTTTATTTACGCCCTCAAGTTTAAAAACTTGCACCTCAGATGTTGGAAAAAAGGCATAATTCAAAGGATTAAATTCCGGAGTTCCATAATCGGCAAGAAAATCATTTATGGAAGTATAATCACCATTTTTACTTGCCAAAGCAATATTTTGAAGGGGTAAAAATTCCGAATATTTATCAGCATTGACATCTTGAACATAAAATCCATGATCAATATAATTATCTAACAAATCAATCAATGCAGGATTGTTTTGTTGAAACTCTGAAAATCTTTGCTGTCCATAAAATGCAATGATTTTATCCTCGTGTTGAAATTGTTGCGCAAAAGAATTTGTGTTCGATATTAATATCACCACAACAATACAAAGTAGCGTTTTTAGCATAGTTTAATTTTTAATCAACGATAATATGACGTTGAAGTTAAGAATTAGTTGTTTTTTATTTTTCAAATGTTCATTAAATCATACCGAATGTTAATGAAAATAAACTTTTCAAACTGTTAAAACCAGATTCATTGATAACCAATTTTGGACTTCTTTAGCCTTTTGGGTTCCAATTAGCAATCTGTTACCATCCTTAAATTCAAATTGAATCCCTTGTTTTCCTGAAATATTGAAGGCACGATCATGTTTGGTTCCTTTAATACCCCATCCACCATACTCAGTCAAGGGGTTGTAATTACGAACCTGGCATGATTTAATGGAACTCCATGCATAGTATCGCCACTTGATATGAAAAGGTGAAAGGCGAACATGAACACCATCTTTGTCTAATTTTGTACGAAGCGTAGTCCAAAAAAATAAAACAAAAACAAGAAGGGCGGCAAAGCAAGCTAAAATAAGACTGAACATTGCAGAATCATTCGATAAATGGTTTTTAATTGTAGCAATTTGGTATATCTGAAGGCCTATAGGAATGATTCCAACAACAATCATTAATACCCACAACCACCACTGATTAAATCTTTGTTTTTCTTCGAAAATGGAGTAATTCATATCAAGTATAATTAAGCAATTTAGCTAATTCAATAAAGTTAATCTAACCAAAATTAAAGTAGTTATAGCGAAAACAAAGGTAAGTTAATTTAAAAAAATTTACTGTATCAATTTTACTAAAGAAATTGCAATTAAAAATCAAAAACTATGTATTTACGATTACTTTTCATCAACGTTTTTATTGTATTATATTTCATCATATGCAGTGCAATTTATGCCCAAAATCCCTACATATCCTTAGCGGGAGGGTATCAATTGGGAAGCGGCAAAATGAATTTAGGGGAAAATTATACATCGAGTAATGGAATCGGATCCGTTCAAAGGGTCATTGGAAGTTATGGCGAAGGGTTTCATATTAGTGGTGCTATTGGTTACAACATCAACAAAAATATAGCCGTTGAAGCCATGGTAAATTTAATTGACGGTAAAAGTTTTGAAACAAGTTTCTATTCTAGTCACTCGAACGGATCAGGCATAGTTATAAGTAACAAATTTGAATTGGAAAGCAGAGCAGAATTTATCCAATTCATTCCTTCTCTATTGGTTCATTTTGGATGGAGTAAATTTGATCCTTTTGCAAAAGTTGGATTAATTCTGGGGACTGGAACTATTTTCTACAGTTACAGAGAGCAAGACACTTATAATGACATTGAAAGTTATTATGAGACATCAAAGGGCTTAGGACTTGGCTATAAAACATCAATAGGTTCTTTCTATCATTTCAATGATTGGTTCAGCTTATTTGCTGAAGTAAGTATTTTGAGTAATAATTTTTCACCGACCAGAGGTAAACTCACATCTTACAAAGAAAATGGAATAGAATTAATAAATGAAATGTCGGTAAGTGATCGTGAGGTAAAATATCAAGAAGAATATGACTTTAATTACACTGAAGACCATAATGAAAACGAACCTTCGAAGGAAATCAAACAGAGCCTACCTTTTGGGAGTGCTGGACTGCAATTAGGAATTAGATTTCAATTAAAATAAAACGAATCAATTGTTTTGTAGGTACAAAACAAAAATCATTAATAAAATTGCGAGATAGATGATAATAACGTCGAGGTAATATTTTATGTCTTTTTTTGGTTGAGCAGGAGTATTTTTTTCTTTTTTAGCAGTAACAAATTTCCTTTTAGGCTTTCCGAAAATTATATGTTCCCAATCTACAAATTGCTCATCTCCAATCTGCACAGTATCTCCAGACTTCAGAATAACAGGTTCATAAATTTTAGAACCATTGACAATGGTACCATATTTTGAATCTCTATCTGTTAAAAACACATTCTCATATGGATCAACAAAGATTTCCGCATGACTTCTGGAAACTGTGATATGATCGATAACAATTTGATTATCATCCGCACGACCTATTTTATAAAATCTCGGTTGCTTTTCCATAATGCAATATTACCTTATTTTAATTGAATCTTTCATTTTCAAGCTTATATAGATGCCAATAAAAAATAAAAATGCCATCGCTACTACAATTGCAGCGTCGAGTTTCAGGCTATTTGATGCTTGACCAAACAAAGACTCAAAGGTATCCATATGAAAATTTTTCTGCAACTCATCAGCGGCTGTAACTTTAATGTCATGCATTGGCATACCTTCTTTTCCTTGGTTTGCAAGTTCGATAGCTTTCTGCATATCTGGAGCCGTCATCATCACATCACCTTGAATGTACGAAAAACCCTCATTACCCCAACGGGATAAGGTTAAGTAGCTCAACAACTCGACAATTGCATTAGGTATTTTTGCAACGGCACCAGCTAGCATTACTTGAGGAATAAGAATTATTGGGACGATGGTCATTACCTTTTCAGATGTTGAGACCAAAGAAGAGATAAATAGGCCCATCATGGTTGAACTCAAGGATAGTGCAAACATCCATAAAAAAGTATATGGGATATTATTCCATGAAGGATCTAAATCGCTATAGCGAAAAGCAATAATCAAAGTAAAAAGTAAGGACTGAATCGATGCAAAAAATCCTAAAACGATAACTTTAGAGAAAATATAGGTCACGATTCGTTGATTGAACATTCTTTCACGCTTATAAATAGATTGTTCACATACTATTTCTCTGGCTGCATTATTTGCCCCGAACCATACTGCACAAACGGCCATTAAAAAAAGAACGGAAGCATTAACAGTATCAAAAATTAAACAAAGCAATCCGGCAATAATTGGCGCTTGACCAATCAAAACGGCTGTATTTAAACCATCATTAAACTTAATCCTAAAATACCTTCTACAGAGCCAAAATAGTTGACTAAAGAATGAGGTATTATGAAGATTTTTGTTTTTTACAGGATCAATATTCTTTGAATTACCGGAAGATTTTCCTTGATTTGAAATCCATTTTTTAGCCATTGGCATAGCCAATTGAGAATATACCTTTACAGTATCTTTCACTCCGAAAAACGAAAGGTAATCACCTACTCCACCTTGATAGACAAAATGACCTCCCTCAGCCAAGAAGACGACTGAATCCATATAATTCAAATCTTCAGGTTTATGAGTTACCATCACAACCGTTGTTCCTTTTTGAGCTAAGGTTCTCAGAATCCCAAGAAATTCTTCTATTGTCTGTGGATCGAGTGGAGACGTAGGTTCATCGAGAAAAAGAACCATTGGATTACTTAGAATTTCCACTGCAATTGCGACTCTTTTTCGTTGCCCCCCACTAATTTTACCAACCAAATTTCCACGAATAGATGCAATATTTAAATCTGAAAGAACTTGTTCAATCTTTTCTTTAACTATTTTATCCTCGGCATGAGCAAGTCTCAATTTGGCTGCAAAGAACAGTGATTGTTCTACGGTTAATTCTGCATGTACAATATCATCTTGTGGAACGTAACCAATTTGTGTCTTGAGATAATCGTAATTTTTTTCCAAATCCAGCCCACCGATAAAAACTTTACCCGAACTTGGTGGAGAATCACCATTAAGTGCTTTCAACAGGGTTGACTTACCGCAACCAGAGGGACCCATTACAGCTATTAGTGATTGAGATGGCATTTCAAAACTGCAGGCATGAAGCCCAACTTTACCATTACTAAATCTTTTCTGAATTTGCTCCGCCTTAATTGAAATCTCATTACTTAAATCTCTTACCGCTCCCGATAATGAGATTTGAAATCTTCCGATAAAAATGGTATCGCTATTGGTTATAGTTGAGGAACCTGAAATTTGTTGACCATTAACGAATGTTCCATTCATGGATCCCAAATCCGTTATTAGAAACCTATTCTCACCTTTGCGTTCAATCTTTGCATGACTTCGACTTATCGAGGGATGAGAAAGTACCAAATCGTTATCGGGATTTCGTCCTATAGTAACCGTGCTTTTCGACCTAAAAAGTTCATCTAAAGTTACTTTTGAATTATTTTTTTGTTCGGTTTGCCCTGATGAAGAATGCATATTTGACCGAAAGTCATCGGGATTGAATACCAATCTTACTCCATTTGGATGCGCAACAGTTAAAGCATCTTTGGATGAAACTTGTATTTGAACCCCAGGTGCGATTCTAGAACCATTTAAAAACGAACCATTTGTACTTCCTAAATCCACCACAAACAACTTGTCAGTTCCGTCATAGATTATTTGAAGATGGAGTCCAGATATTTCAGATTTTTCAATTCGAATTTGTGCTTTTGCATCTCTTCCGACAACAATTTCTGAAAGTTGTCCATGGGTAAATGCGAATTTGGATAACAGTACATCATTATCTACAAAACCAAATTTTAAATTGGAATTACTTACCATGGCAAGACATTTGAAATTTCAGTAAAGACCATATCATAGGGAACCTTTTGTTTGAGGGGTATTTCAAACACATCGCCATTTCTATTCAACACCACCTTTCCCGAGAGCAGTAAATCAACGTTGCCGCTCATTACTTTATCAACACTTTTGTATGCTGCGCTTATATTATCGATCTCAAAATATCCATTTATTACCTTGGCTTTACCTGCTTTGATAAGATGCTTTTCTGAATTGCTCCATTTGGCAATACTTTTCTTTTGTGTACTATCTAAAAACAACTCACAAGCTAATGATTCCAAATTAAAATCTATATTCGATTCATTACTCAAATTAAAATCGGCTTGAAGTTTTGTTCTTAATAAATTGGATTCTACTACTTGGATTTTCTCCAAAACAAATTTATTTTTAGACGCCAACTGAACAAAAATAGCGTCATTCATTGGTTTAATAGGTAACCATACCAGGTATGAGTTTGATGAGCTCAACCCCATGAAGGTGATTCTTCCTTTAAATTCAACTGTTGCTTGAATGGAGTCGACTGAAACATCATTTTTAACGTAAGCTTGAATTGAATCAAGATAATAATCAACCGTTACAGGGAAATTAAACACACCCGTTTTAATTCGTTTATTTGGAATTGTTTTGGATTTCCCAATGATATGGTTGTTATATGAAATCGTAAATCCCAAATCATAGGCATGGGTTGGAAACCAATTATCTGATTCCACCTCAATTTCTGAAGAAATACTTAAAACACTGGCAACTGGCTTATTGTATGATATGTTTTTTATACGTTTAACCGTAGGGGTATTCATTGACATCAATATTACTACAGCTACAATTAAAAGAACAAAGACAGAAATCAATACTACTGGAATTAACTTTTTCATTTTTGCCTATTTTTCAGTTGAATTACAATCAAAATTATAATTTGTCAGGATATGATTACTATTGCATGCACCTCGTTTTGCTGAATAAGGGTGCGTACGGAAAATATTTTCCAAAACATTGTATTCGCCTTCACCCGAAGCTTTTTTCATCCGATCCCAAAGCTCTACAGAAACACATGCATTGAAACCCGATGCAATGGCCAAATCTATTCCTTTTAAATCACAATGGGTTTCTTTCTTTTGCCCAAATGAGGCTGTGATTGCACTTAAAAGAACGGCTCCATCTGGAGTGAGCA
>CANJNE010000095.1 GCA_947475275.1 Flavobacteriales bacterium
TACAAGTTTGAGGTAAATGATGCCATTCCCTACAATGCTTCTTTGATGAATGAGCAAGGTTTGGTTGTTGCTATCAATTCTGATGATGCAGAAATGGGAAGACGATTGAATCAAGAAGCAGCGAAAGGAATTAAATATGGTGGAATGACTGAAGAAGAAGCATGGAAAATGGTTACTTTGAATCCCGCAAAACTGCTGCACCTCGACGAAAAGATAGGAAGCGTTGAGAAAAGCAAGGATGCTGATTTGGTTCTTTGGTCAGAAAATCCTTTAAGCGTTGAAGCAATAGTTCAATATACAATTATTGAAGGGGTGATTTATTATGATATCAAAAAGGATCTCGAAATGCAAAACAGAATCACTAAAGAAAAATCAAGAATTTTAGTCAAAATGATTGCTTCAATTGATAGTGGTGAAAAAACAATTCCTTATAAAATCAAAAAATCAAAACATTTCCATTGCGATACGCTTGGAGAAGATGGTGTTACTACTGAAAATACCCATTAATTATGAAAACAACTTTATTCGCAGTTTTTCTTTTTTTATGTCAATTTGTTCCTGCTCAAAAAATACTATTGACCAATGGCTATTTACATGCAGGTAATGGTGAAGTAATTCAAACTGCATTGATAGGTATTGAAGAAAATGAGATTATTCTTATTAAGAATTCTTTGGCTTACCCTTATGATGCATCTGAATGGGACACTATCATTGATTTAACAGGTCAACATATTTATCCAGGATTCATTGCACCGAACTCAACCTTGGGATTAACAGAAATTGATGCGATTCGCGCAACTCGGGACTACTATGAAATTGGGCAGTATAACCCGCATGTTCGTTCTCAGATTGCATACAATGTAGAATCCAAAGTTGTAAGCACTGTTAAAACAAATGGTGTACTTTTTACGCAAGCAACACCAAGGGGAGGTATAATTTCTGGGACATCCTCTGTGATGGCAACAGATGGTTGGAATTGGGAAGACGCAACAATCAGAGAAGATGATGGAATTCACGTAAATTGGCCTGATGCTATACAATCTGATTATGAAACAGAACAAGTTATTAAGAAAAAAAGTGTTGCTGATTATGTCAATCAAACCTCTGAATTGTATCAATTTTTTGAATTGGCTCTAACTTATGCATATGCTGGAACAGATAGAATAAAGGACTCCCGACTTGAGGCCATGATGGATTGTTTTAAAGGTGAAAAAAGGGTGTATTTTCATGCCAATGAATTGCAACAGTTGATTGATGTAATTGAATTCGCGCAACATTTTGATTTACCTTACCCTGTAATTATTGGAGGGTATGACAGCTACCTGATAGGGCAACGTTTAGTGGATGCCGACATTCCTATAATGTTAATTCGACCACATAGCTTGCCATTGAGTGAGGATGACCCGATTGATTTACCTTATCAATTGCCTTCATTATTGCAACGTCAAGGAATTAAGTTTTGTATCCAAAATGAAGGTGAGATGGAAGCTATGAATGCACGAAATTTACCTTTTTTAGCTGGAACAGCTATGGCTTATGGTTTGACCGAAGAAGAAGCTGTCGCAAGTATATCCTTGAATACAGCTCAAATTTTAGGTATTGATGATAAATATGGATCAATAGAACTTGGAAAATCAGCGACACTTTTTGCGTCAAAAGGAAGTGCACTAGATATGAAAACCAACAACGTTACTTTTATTATGATTAATGGAGAAATATCTTCTACGGACAATTTCCAATACCAATTGTATCAAAAGTATCGCAATAAGTACTTGAAATCTAAGTCGAAGTAATTATTCTATAATTAACTGCTTCAAATAGCTTTGTTGGTTCCAGTTTACTTTTAGGAAGAAATATCCTGAAGGTACATCAATAATATCAAGTTCTTGAATATTATCATTAATGTTTTCCCAGGTTTTAATTGTTCTACCAGTAATATCGATCAGCGATACATTTTCGGGAAGTATATTCGATGTGAAATCTACAAATACACTTTCGTTGGCTGGATTTGGATACATTGCCCATGATAATGGTTGCAAGTCCTCAACGGATAATCCAACGTTTAAAGCATCTGAGTTGTGCACGCAACCAAAAGTGTCAACAATCTCAACTGAATATGTTCCGGAAAAAGCAATGAAAACGGATTCATTTGTTCCTCCACTAATGGCATTACCATCCAGATACCATTGAATAGCATAGCCAATAGGAACATCTGTTGCAATTAAACTGTCTCCAGTTGTATTTACATCAATTCCGGGAATAATATCTGGATCACAAATAACTGCCGTTAAAGTATCTGAAAAACTCACGCAACCTGTTTGATTGATTGCCACAACGTGATAAACTCCTGATTGATATATTGTGTAATTCGGGTTAGTTGCACCGCTAATCGGACTATCATTGATGTACCATTGGTAAGAATAACCTAAGTCTGGAGTTGATAAAACATAAGTTGCATTATCATAAGCAATTGTCGGTATCGGCGGATATCCATAAACATGAACTGTATCCACAGAAATAACGGTTGGATTAGGATAAATTATTTGATGATTAATCGTGTAATTAATTGATGATGTACCAGCGCTACAACCATTACAACCTGTTAACATTAATGTATGATTACCCATATAATCATCTGCACCTAAAATGATTTCTCCAAATGTATCATCAGCATCCCAAATTTCAATTACATAAGTATTAGACGGATTCAAATTGATACTGGTATTCCAATTGACTGGAGGGTTTTGATCCCCAATAATGCTCGATTGGTATATGGAGGTGCCATTTTCTTTAAGAATAAAATAAGCATCTGGAGTTTCAAAGGATGGGAATCCTCCACCATAATTACTCATCGAGGTAACAGCTACATTGGTAAGTGTATAAACATCGATTGTATCCAAATTATTCCATGCGGTATATTCCACAACATAATCTCCAGGTGCATTGTATACTTGAGGTACAGGATTTTCTAAAGATGAAGTGTTTCCATTCCCAAAGTCCCAAGCATAAGCTAATTGGCCAGGATTGTTATTGGTGAAATCAACTGTAATAGGCGAACAACCCGCTGCTCCTGTCATGGAAAAACCGTTGT
This sequence comes from Flavobacteriales bacterium, assembly GCA_947475275.1. GTDB lineage: Bacteria > Bacteroidota > Bacteroidia > Flavobacteriales_D > Crocinitomicaceae > M0103. The sequence continues at coordinate 3,092 of CANJNE010000095.1, forward strand.
TTGATGTACTGACATTACTTGGTAATACCTCCATAAAGATTTGAAACTGAAAAGGATAACCTTGGACCACTGTTAAATCAGCAATAACTGTAACGTATATGGGATATACACCTGCGAGTAAAGGAGTTCCGCTAATATTTACACAACCATATTGGCTTTGTTGAGGATTGTAATTGCAATTATTAGCAACGTTATTGCATTCCCAATTCAATCCAACAGGTAATGAAACCGACATGATATAAAAGTTCGTAAAATCATAACCCAAAGTATCCAATGGCATGACAAAGGTTACATCAGTATTATAAGGTTGTCCTACATATCCTATTGGTAAAGTATCTGGATAAATTCCTGTTTGGGTTTGAGAATAATCGACAGTGCAGATTTGTGCTTCGGTAAAAAATGGGAAGCATATCACAAAGAACAAAAATATTTTTTTCATGTTTAATGATTTGAAGGCTAAATGTACATTTTTATTTGAAGTTTTTAAACTTGGATTTTTAAAAATCTGTTGAATGAAATCTGCGCGCGTCCGCAATGATAAATTTGCTTTTGGTCTTAAATTGAGTAATTTTAAATTTAATTATTAAGTATTCACTAAAACAAACAAGTTATGGCATTCGAATTACCCCAATTACCGTATGCATACGATGCACTTGAACCGCATATCGATGCAAGAACTATGGAAATACATCATTCCAAGCACCACAATGCATACACTACAAATCTTAATGCTGCAATTGCAGGAACAGATTTGGAAGGTAAAAGTATTGAAGAAATATTATTGAATTGTAAGGACAAACCTGCAGTTAGAAATAACGGAGGTGGCTTCTGGAACCACAATTTATTTTGGCAAATAATGGGCGCGAATTGTGGAGGCGAACCTACAGGTGAACTTGGAGCAGCAATCAATGCTACATTTGGTTCTTTTCAAGGTTTCAAAGACGAATTTTCGAAAGCTGCAGCCACCAGATTTGGATCTGGCTGGGCCTGGTTGTGTGTGGTTGATGGTAAACTTGAAGTTTGCTCAACTGCTAATCAGGACAATCCATTAATGGGTGAAGGATGTCAAGGTACGCCTATTTTAGCTATTGACGTTTGGGAACATGCCTATTATTTGTTGTACCAAAACCGTCGTCCAGATTATGTAAATGCATTTTTTAATGTTATTAACTGGGATGAAGTATCTAGAAGATATCACGCAGCACTTTAATCAATAGAACAATAACTTTTGAAGTCGTCTCAAAACTGGGACGACTTTCTTTTTTTGAGCAATTTGATTAATCTATCGCAAAGCAGACAGGTAAAAATAAAGAACAACCCAAGATAAGGATAGAGGTACCTTTCTTCATTGAGCCTTTGAAAATAAACAAGATAAAAAATGCTAGTTACCACCGAAATAGCCAAAATTCGATTTTCAATACTGTAAATCGGTTTTAAACAAAAAATGATTGTTGCCATGAATCCGAATAAAATGAATGCAAGACTTAAAAACTTAAGACCAAAAACCAGCGGATTATTCTTCCAAGCATCTTGAAAAACGTTCAAATTCATCATTGAGGTAACCATTAGTTTTTTCAGACTTTTTAAAGGGGTGAAAAAATAGTAATCAAGTTTGTTTTTTCTTTTCAACTCTTCTTTTACTGATCTAATCTTCTCGGTCAACCTTTCCTCACCAGGCAAATAAGCACTAATTTTTTTTCCAGAAAAAGATCTTTTTTGTGACCAACATATGAGCTGAAAATCTTTTAAAATTGGAAGTATCTCATTTTGCAGATGCACTGGAATTGTTGCAGAAACATTAATTCTTGCTTTTTGAGATGTATCAGCAGAGAGTAGGCCCATATTTTCATGAAAAACATCGGATTCATGTTCCCAAATTTTGAACAATGCTGTAAGTTCTTGGTGTGGCGGTCGAAAAATGGAATTGTTTGCTAAGCTGTATACAGGGTGGATTTCTGGCCATTCACCTATAATTGTTGATGTGCGTATTTGCCAAAATAAAAAAGGAATTAAACCAATCAATAAATATATAGAACGTTTGTTTGCTTTTAATAGGTAAAATACTGCAAATAGTAATGGAAATACAATTAGTTGAGGGCGAATCAACACTAGTGAGGAGGTGCTTAAAAACAGCATTAAAAAGTCTTGTTTTCTCGGTTTAAGAATTCCATAAACCCACCAAAGCATAAAAAACGGGATCACTGATTCACTCAAGGTGTAGTAGGTAAAACCATGAAAGCAAGGTAACAATCCAAAAATGGCTGTCGCCAATAATGAAAATCTATTTGAAATATAAATGGAAAGTATTTTGAAAAGTAGAAAAAGTGCTCCTGCGTATAAACCAATTTGAAATATTTTTAAAACGAAGAATGCTTTGGATTGCCCTATAATTAGAGCGATAAAATAAATAAATCCATAACCTGGAGTTCTCAAATAGGCTTTGGTACCATCTCCCGAAGCGTTCCATTCGCCTGTTTGATAATAACTTTCAGCAGGATAAAAATAACTGTATTCGTCTGCGGTTGTTATCAAACCATCTTTATAAGGAAAGTCAGGAGATAAATGAGAAAGATTAATCTCATTGAGTAAAACCATTGTAACTGTTGTCGTTAAGACAACTAGAATAATGGTAAAATGGAATTGTAGTTTAATTTTAGTTGATTGAATCAATTTGAATGGCTTCTACCGAACGAATCTCCGGTGCTATTTTCTTAACAGCATCCTCAAGACCTGCCTTTAATGTCATCATACTCATGGAACAATCGCTGCAGGAACCCAATAGTCTAACTAGAACAACCGCTTCATCGGTAATATCGACCAACTCCATATCACCTCCATCGGCATGTAGAAATGGCCTGAGCTGTTCGATGGCTTCGTTAACTTTGATTTTCAATTCGGCTTTGTTCAGGTTTTGCATAATCCGTATTAATTTTCAAGCAGTTCCACTTGTTCAACAAAGTTAAGTACAATTTCATCAAAATGCTTTGAAATCAATGTGTTTTCTTGAAATACTGCTGGTCTTCCTGCATCTCCAGCCTCCCTCACACTTTGAATTAAGGGGACTTGTCCAAGGAAGGGTACATTCATTCCTTCAGCAAGATTTTTTGCGCCATCACGACCAAAAATGTAATATTTATTTTCAGGGAGTTCTTCAGGTGTGAACCAAGCCATATTTTCCACAACTCCAATTATTGGGACTTTGATTCCTTCCATTTTAAACATATTGATCCCGCGACGCGCATCCGCCAAAGCAACTTCTTGCGGGGTTGAAACAATAACAACACCATCTAAAGGAACCGTCTGAACCAATGACAAATGAATATCACCCGTACCGGGAGGAAGATCAATGAGTAAATAATCCAACACTCCCCAATTCGCATCAGTAAACAATTGCGTCATGGCTTTTGCAGCCATCGGTCCTCTCCAAACTACAGCATTATCTTGATCTGTAAAAAATCCTATTGACAATACTTTAACACCATGATTTTCTATGGGTTCAATTTTATTTTCTCCATTAACCTCTGTCATTTGCGGTCGTTCTTTAACCACATCAAACATTGTTGGGATTGAAGGACCATGAATATCAGCATCTACAATTCCTACTTTATATCCTTGCTTTAACAGCCCACCGGCAATATTGGATGTAACGGTAGATTTGCCAACTCCACCTTTACCAGAAGCAATTGCAATAATGTGTTTGACTTCAGGTAATATTTTTCTTCTTGCTTTTTTAGATTCTGCAGGCAATCCTTTTACGGTACAAGAAATTTGTATTTCAGTTCCAAATACTCTTTTAAGATTAAATTCAACAGCTTCTTGCATGCGTTTTCTTGCATGTAAAGCGGGGTTTGAGACGAAAACACTTAAATTAATTTTAGCATCTTCGATTATCAATTCTTCTACCAAGTTTAAACTAACAATATCTTTTTTTAAGTCCGGTTCAATAATATTTCCAAGGACTTCCAATACTGATGCTCTATTCAATTTCATACGGTAAAATTAGTTATTTCAATTGAACAGTAATGAAGGAGCAGCGATTGATGTTTTAGATTGAAAATGCCGAGTTCATAGTTTCATGTTTCATGTTCAATGTTTAAAGTTTAATGATCAATGATCAATGTGTGGGGTTCAATGTGTAAAGTTCAATGTTTAACCTTAAACTTTCTTTAAACCTTAAACCTACTTTGAACCTTGAACTTTCATTAAACCTTGAACTTTTTAAACCTTGAACTACTTTGAACCTTGAACCTTCTTGGGTTTTGAACTACCTTGAACCTTTTTCAATGGTGGTGAGATTATAAACTTACAATAAAACTGCAATGAACTTTACTAATTGCATTAATCTTCATCATTTCAACAGCTGCTTCATATACTTCACAAACTTATCTTTAACAGCATTGTTTTCAAGAATTGTTTTTCTAAACGCAAAAATCTTTCTAATAGCTAATCCCAATTGAAGACAATAAAGCATTGCCGAAATAGCCATTATCCCGACGCCAAGGTTAGCAACCTTTTGAATATGCTCTGGGGTATCGGTTGGCAAATTACCCGCATTATGAATTGGGTCAACATAAGTCAAATAACCCAAAAAACTCATGATAAACAATAAGGCAACAAACAGCACATTTACTAGCGCACTAACTCGATATTCCTTCATATACATCGCACGCAGACCAAAGAACGCAGCTAGATAAACCATAGCATTTGCCTTCGCATTGAGCTCATTTGCTTTGTTTTCATAAAATTGAATAACGGTTTCAATATATGCTACATGACGCGCCATCATTTGCTTAAAATTCGCTGCATTCAACTCATCCAAACGATTTAACTGATCCTTAAATTCAACTGGCAGATTGTCTTTACAAAAGTCTATTTTATTGTCAATTTCACAAAACAACTCCTGCCATTCAAAATCCTCAGGATTAGCATGTTCTGCTTTTTCGACTAAATTCGTTACTAACCTTAAAGTTGCTTGATGATCTTCCAACAATTCAAAAGCTTTAACTTGGGCAATTAAGCACTCTTCCTCCTGAAAATGAATTGGTTGACGGGTACGATTGCCGCTTGGAAAAGAACGATAAGCATCTCTACCCATTTCTCTTCCAATTTGATTGATAAATGCATTAACTAAACTCATAATATAAAATTAGATTAATGTTTACTACGACTGCAAAAGACTTTTCATAAATTTTTGGTTCAATGTTCCCAATGGTTAAAGTTCAATGGTTAAAGTTTAAAGTTTAATGGTTAAAGTTCAATGTTTAAAGTTTAATGTTAAACCTTTTGAACCTTAAACTTTCTTGAACCTTAAACCTTCTTAAACCTTAAACCCCCTTGAACCTTAAACCAATTTAAACCTTAAACCCCTTTGAACCTTAAACCCCCTTGAATCTTAAACCTATTTCTACCTTTTCCGCTTTTCCGCCAACCATTTTGGCACATGCTTTTCAGACTTTTTTTGATCGCCCAAAAGTTTATCAATGAGATCCGGTCGTTTTGCCTTTTGCAAGCGTTGTTTGATCCAGTCCTGATTTTCGCGTTTGTACCAAAAGAAATACTTATTCTGTGCTTGTTTTTCTTCTCTGGTCTTAACCGTTTTAATTGGCTTCAGCGTATATGGATGAACGCCTGTGTAATAAATCACTTCGGCTACAGTCATTGGTGTTGGCATAAAATCCTGAACCTGCTCCAATTGAAAACCCATATCCTTGGTTTCAGCTGCCAAATTCGCCATGTCTACTTCCTCGCAACCTGGATGTGAAGAAATAAAATAGGGAATCAACTGTTGTTTGAGATTGTGCTTTTCGGATAATCGATCGTATTTTTCTTTGAACTTGTGAAAATAACCAAAAGATGGTTTGCGCATCACACGTAAGGTATCGTCTGAAGTGTGCTCAGGTGCAACTTTTAAGCGTCCACTAACATGACGTGTTATTACTTGCTCCAGATATTCGTCGTGATTGCCATCTTCGTTATTTTTATTGAAATCATCTACCAACAAATCGTAACGAATTCCGGAACCTACAAATGCTTTTTTCACTTTCGGATGGCTATCAATCTTTTTGTACAACTCGGTCATTTGTTTGTGCGAAGTATCCAAATTACTACAAATTACAGGATGAATGCAACTTGGTGA
>CANJNE010000096.1 GCA_947475275.1 Flavobacteriales bacterium
ATGGGTATGTTTCACCGTCTAAAATAACTTGAACTTTAGCTTCTCCTTCAAGTGTATTTTTTGATTTACTTTCCTCTGGTTTTAATATTGTTGCAGGTTTGAATAATTCAAAATGAATTTTTGAGGGAGAAATACCAAAAAACTCCAATGTCTCTTTTGCTTCAAGAATCATCTCTTCAGGCCCACAGAGGTAAAAACCATCTGCTTTTAAAATTTCAAGATGCTTCTTAATTAGTTCAGTTAAATTTGCCTTATTGATTCTTCCATGCGTATACCCCTCCCTTACATCTTTACTTAAAAAATAGTGAATCTCAGCATTTGGAAGGGTGTTAAGCTCTTCCTTAAACATTATCGAAGATTCTGTTTTATTGCCATAAATGATGGTAACTTTTCCATGAATTTTCTGAAGGGATTTTGCTAAGGCAACAATAGGAGTAATTCCGCTACCTGCAGCTATAGCAACTATACGTTTCGTTTCTGGATTTAAAATGAAATTCCCGCTTGGTTTGGAAACATGAATTTCTAGCCCTGGTTTTGCATTGTGCATAATCCAATTGGAAACTTTTCCACCAGGTACGGCTTTTACACCTATGGATAAAGGTTCATCCGGTCCAGAGCAAATAGAATAAGATCTTCTCTCAAGTTTTCCTTCTATTTCAATCGATAGTTCAATAAATTGACCAGCTTCAAATTTAAAGTCAGATGGCGTTTCAAATGAAATGCTTTTAGCTTCATCAGTAAGAATTTTTACTTCCTTAACAATTAGAACATTATCTTTTTTGTTTTTGTCAGAAGATTTTAGAAATGAAAATATACCCATAATTAATCGTCAAATGAAACTAGTAATTTTTCGCTTGTTGGATGTGCCTGGCAAGTTAGTATGTAACCGGCTTCAACTTCGTCTTTTTCGAGAGCATAGTTTACATCCATTTTCGCTGTGCCTTCCAAAATTTTCGCTTTACATGTACAGCAAACCCCTCCTTTACAGGCAAATGGTAAATCAGCACCTGCTTTTTGTGCAGCGTCAAGTATACTATCACCGTCTGTATTCAAGGGAATATCAATCCTATCACCATCCAAGATGATTGACACCAAACTATCAACAGCATTACTTGAAGTTGATTCTCGAATAATTTCTTTTTTCGGCACTGATGATGCAAACAATTCAAAATGAATTTGCTTTTCTGCTATACCTTTTTCAGATAGGCTTTCTTTAACACCAAGGATCATCTCTTCTGGCCCACAAATATAAACGCCATCAAAATTGTTGTCCTTTAGAAATGCATTATAAATTCGATCTACTTTTTCCTTGGAAATTCTTCCTTTTTGAATGTCATTACCCAAACTCTCTCTAGATAAAATATGAATTACACGAAGGTTATTCATATATTGATTCTTCAGTGCTTCAATTTCTTCACGAAAAATAATAGAAGGAAAATTCTTATTTCCATAGAAAAAAGTCACATCACTTTTGGATTCTTCGCGAAGAATGGTTTTCATAATGGAAAGGATAGGCGTAATACCACTTCCTGATGCAAAAAGCAAATATGATTTTTCTGCGTATACCTCTGGTTGAAATTTGAAATTTCCTGTCGGTGTCATGACTTCAATTTCTTGACCAACTTTAAAAGTGTCCAGCGCATAATTGGAGAATTTCCCATTAGAAACACGCTTAATAGCAACGCGTAAATCATTGTCAAGAGGACTTGTGCATAACGAATAAGACCTGCGAACTTCTTCTCCGTTGATATTGACTTTTAAGGTGAGATATTGTCCAGCAATAAATTTATAGTCAAGTTTTAAATTTTCAGGTACTTCAAACCCTATCGACACGGCCTCTTCAGTTTCTGGTCGAATATCTTTTATTTTAAGTAGATGAAACTTAGGTGTCATATAATTAAATTCTGTTACAAATTTAACTAATTGTTGGCATTACATGGTCAGTTATATTTAGTGAAAGTGCGTATTGATTGATATTGTCAATTCGCTTGATGAAATAAATTCATTTTAAACTGATCTGTCCTCATTTTTGATAAAACAATTAATTCAAGCAAAATGAAAAGAAAACGGAATAATTGGACGAGATTCACCTTAATTTCAGGGGTTTTAATTTCAGTAACAATTGCAATATTTTTTTCTTGTCAAAAGGAAGAAATAACACCATTGGATAAAAACAAAAACATTGAGCAGACAACAAGTCAAGAGCTATTCCCAAAGCCTTTCTTTTGCGGAGAACTTGTTCGTAAAGATTTAATTCTAAAAAATGAGACAAAGGTTGGTAATGCCTTTTTCTATAATGACAATGATTATTTTTATGTTCATCTTATCGCAAATAGAGGCTATTCATTTCACAATGCATATTTATTTACGGGACAATTTGAAGATTTACCACTGAATATCAATCTTAATCCTGATATAAGTGCATTTAATTACCAGATTATTGCGGATGATATGAATACTGTTAGAAAGTTCAAAATTCCTTTAACTGCATTGACTGGTGCCTTTGAGGTTTCATTAATGGTACAAGCAAAGAATTCCAATTTTAGTTGGGAAGATAGAATGTACAAGTTTGAACGTTCTTGGTGTCAAGGTAAAATATATGGAAATACACTTTTTGGGAGATTTTTTACCTATCGTAAAGGTGCTTGTATGAACAATACACCTGTTTTGGAGCTGGAATAATTAAAGCGCTAAAAACTTTAAAAAAAGGTCATTATTTATGGCCTTTTTTTAAACAAGAAAACAACATAACTGTTTTTAGATTAAATAAACAGAATTCGTTAAATTTGTCTAAGACTTGAAGTTTATGGTAAAAGATTTGAGTATCCAGGAATTGGAAAAACGGTTTCAGGAAAAAATTGATAAAGACATTAAAATTGAACCCAATGATTGGATGCCTGATGATTACAGGCAAACGCTAATCCGTCAAATTTCGCAGCATGCACACTCTGAAATAGTTGGAATGTTGCCAGAAGGCAATTGGATTACCAGAGCTCCAAATCTTCGTCGTAAGGCAGTTTTATTGGCAAAAGTTCAGGATGAGGCCGGTCACGGATTGTATTTATACAGTGCAGCAGAAACTTTAGGTGCAGATAGGGAAGAAACAATTGATGATTTGCATTCTGGCAAGGCTAAGTACTCTTCAATTTTTAATTATCCTACTTTATCTTGGGCTGATATGGGAGCCATTGGTTGGTTGGTTGATGGTGCTGCCATCATGAATCAAGTGCCTTTGTGCCGGTGTTCATACGGACCCTATGCAAGAGCGATGGTAAGAGTTTGTAAAGAAGAATCTTTTCATCAACGTCAAGGATTTGAAATTATGGCTCATCTGGCTCAAGGTAGTCCTGAACAAAAAGCTATGGCACAGGATGCTTTGAATCGCTTTTGGTGGCCTGCACTAATGATGTTCGGTCCAAATGATGCGGAATCTAAACATACGCTTCAATCCATGAATTGGAAAATCAAGCGTCATACCAATGATGAATTGAGGCAACAATTCGTTGATGTGACAATTCCCCAAGCAGAAATGATTGGGCTTACCATTCCTGATAAAGATTTAATATTTAACGAGCTAACGGGGCATTATGAATTTGGTGAAATCAACTGGGATGAATTTTGGAATGTTGTAAAAGGTAATGGTCCGTGTAATAAGGATCGCATTGATACAAGGAAAAAAGCGAAAGAAGATGGAGCTTGGGTTAGAGAAGCTGCTCTTGCCTTTGCCGACAAACGTCAAAAAAGAAAGTCTGCATAACAATTAATTTGTAAGTAATGTCAAAAAAAGAATGGCCGCTTTGGGAAGTGTTTATCAGAAGCAAAGCTGGGTTAAACCATAAACATGTCGGAAGTTTAAGAGCTGCTGATGCCGAAATGGCAATAGATAATGCTCGCGATGTATACACCAGACGATCGGAGGGTATAAGTATTTGGGTTGTTCCTTCAAATCAAATTACTGCTTCAGATCCAACTGAGGCTGATGCGTTATTCGAACCGGCAAATTCAAAAATATACAGGCACCCAACGTTCTATGATGTTCCTGATGGAATTTCACATATGTAATCACCATGAATAAAGAACTTTTTGAATATGTCATTAGAATTGCTGATGATTCTCTTATTTTAGGACAAAGACTTTCTGAGTGGTGTGGTCACGGACCAATTTTAGAGGAAGATATTGCTTTGACCAATATAGCATTGGACTTAATTGGGCAAGCAACTAATCTTTTTGAATATGCATCACAAATCGAAGGAGGGGATAGAAATGCAGATCAATTGGCATTTTTGAGATTTGATAGAGAATATCGTAATTTACTATTGGTAGAACAACCCAATGGAGATTTTGGAGATACCTTGATGCGTCAATTTTTATTTGATGCTTTCAGAAAACCATTTTTCGAGCGTTTAATAGCTTGTACAGATTTACAAATAAGTGGAATTGCAGAAAAGTCTCTCAAAGAAACAAAATACCATCTCAAGCATTCTTCTGAATGGGTTATAAGACTAGGAGATGGAACTGAAGAGTCTCACAATCGTATTCAAAATTCATTAGATTCACTCTGGAGGTATACGGATGAATTGTTTTTTGAAAATCAAGTGGATGCTGTATTGTTAGATGATTTTAATTTCCCAAAACTTTCAGAAATTAAGGAAGATTGGTTGAAGAATGTTGAACTTGTTTTGGATGAAGCCACATTGGCTGTCCCAGATAATAATTGGCAGTTTAAAGGAGGCCGTGAGGGATTGCATTCTGAACATTTAGGAAAAATTTTGGCTGAGATGCAATTTATGCAGCGTGCATATCCCAATATGGAATGGTAACCATTGAAAAAATTTGGAAGTTTCTAGAAGAGGTAGCAGACCCAGAGATTCCTGTTTTATCCATTATTGATTTAGGTGTAGTTAGGGATGTAGCACTTAATGACAATCAATGTTTGGTTACAATTACGCCAACTTACAGCGGTTGTCCAGCCATGAAGTACATTGAAAATCAAATAATTGAATTGCTTGAAATGAAAGGTGTCACGAATGTTCAAGTGAAACATGTACTTTCACCAGCATGGACAACGGATTGGATTTCTGAATCAGGAAGAAAAAAACTACTCGAGTATGGTATAGCACCACCTGTTGATGAGGTAGATAAATCAATACTTTTTGCTGATGCTCCTAAGGTTGCTTGTCCAAAATGCGGCTCAGAATCAACCAGAATGATTAGCTTATTCGGAAGTACAGCATGCAAGGCGCAATATCAATGCAAGGATTGCCTAGAGCCATTTGATTATTTTAAGTGTTTGAAATAGTTTTAAAGTATCAGTCAATTAAGGCTACAGATTTCGTTTTGTTTTCGTTCAGTGTAAATGAACATTCACTAAATGAAGGTGCAGACCATGTTGGAACGACGTTATTTGAAAAACCATAATATTCACTAGGTATACCAAAAAAGTTTACATCACAAATGTTATTGCTGTTTTCATCATGATAAATCGCGAATGCGTAAGTATCATAGGGCAAAGATTGAAATGTGTAGGTACAAGTATAGTCTGACTTGGGTTTAACCCGCGCTTTTTTATATGTCATTCCAACCTCCGGAAAGTTGTCCGAATTGTTATAAAGACCTATTTCAACTAATCCACTTTTACTGTATAGGTTAGTAACCTTTACCGTTAAAGAATACACGGCAGGTTTGTAATTGACTGATAAAAATATAAATGCAATGGGTAATAATAGCAGTCGTTTCATTTCATTAATTTTTAAGTTCAGTTTTAAATATGCGATCCATCCAGCTGAAAGTTGACGAATAATTCCCCTTTAACCTGGCATGATGATCATCGTGGTGTTTTGTAGTACTAAGTAATGGAAGTTGACTTATAATTGGAATTTTAAGGTCTGAATGAATATGTATTTCATGCAGATTTCTAAGCAACCCAAAAATCCAAAAGGCAAAAATATTCATGGGCATAAAAATCATAACTACAGCAAAGCCGATAACAGGACCTAATGCTCCGATCATCCATTCCAAAGGATGTGCATACAAATACTCCAATGGAAATGGGGTTGTAGCTTTATGATGAATTGAATGTATATGCTTTAAAAAAAACTTGTTTTCATGCAAATATCGATGGTAAACATAAAACCATAAATCATCAATTACAAAAGCAATCAAAACTTGAACTGGAATTATCCACCATGCTGGCCATTTGGTATCAAAGAAATCAAACATCATATATGCACCAAATGCCGATAAAGCAATGAGTGTTCCCAAGTTGAACAGAAAAAGGGGCATTCTGCTCCAAAAAAGTCCTTTGGGATAAGGTTTGTTTTGAATCCTGTATTTGGCAAAAATATTCGTGTTCAGTACAAAGTAACTGTAAATAAAACCAAATAAATTTGAGCCAATCAGAAGCATTGAGGTATAAAAGGCTGCGTCGATTGCTGTCATGAACGAAGTGCAAATAAATTATACATAGGAGTTTGTTCTAAGCCAGATTCTCTCTCTGCAACTTGTTTAACAAATCCTTTTTCTTGTAATAGCGTTTTCATGGCGTTCAATCTACCGTTCAAATCGTGAACTTCAATTACCAAAGCTTTAATTAAGTGCCAATGTTCTTCACGAATTCCCATTAAAACATCCCATTCAGCACCCTCACAATCTATTTTAAGCAAGTCTATTTTTGTTATATTTTCCTGTTCTATTATATTTGATAATGGAATAAGATTGCATTTTACTTTTTTACTTCCCCTTACTAAATATGAAGCAATAACTCCAGAAAAGATTGTTGGAATCCATTTCATCCATTTCATTCCATCAGGTGGGTTTTTCATCGTTCCTTTAACTGCGTCCTTAAATGCACCAGGGTTTTCATCCCACTGCTCAGGGTGCAAAGTCGAAAGCGCTGGAGTATTAGGGAAATAAGTGAAAGTCGCTTCTCCGTCTTTTTCAGAAACACCACATTGATGGACAAAAAATCTATCCTTACCAAATAATGCTGAGTTGTTCCTTAAAACTTCTGCAATATCTGGAATAGGTTCAAAACAATGCACGGTTACATTTTTCGCTTTTTGAATTGCCCTCACACCGAAAACACCAATATTAGCTCCTACATCGAAAACTACATCATTTTCATTGATTTGAATTCCATTTTGCAAATAACCCTCCACGTGATGATCTAGCATTTTCGCTTCAGGTTTTCGTAAACAGTATATGGCTGTACCGTCTTGTAATTTAGTTTTTGTCATATCATTTGTGCTACATAAAGTTAAAATATAATTTTCTCATTTGAGAATAAATATGCCTTTAAATTGTTGATCGGTGACTAAATGGTGTTTTTAACAATTCCATAAACGTTAATGGTTTTTCCGATAAGACAAATTATTTTCTAATTCTCCTTTGTAAGATTAATTTTATCTTATTTTTTTTGGGATTTTAACTTTTTTTTTATTTTTGGTCTCAAATCATTCGTAACATGAATAAAATAGGTAAATTAATTTCTACTTTATTTGCTTCTTTTCTAGTAGCGTTTTCTTCTTCAGGTAAAAAGACTGTTGAGAATAATAATATTATTGGCCGCTTAAAGAATCTTAAGAAAGTTATTCAAGAGAAAAAGAATAAATCAAACAGTTCCAATGCATACATTCAGTATTTGGATACTTTTCACAATAAGGCTTTAAATGATGCTCCTAATGAAGCTAACAAAGCAGATTTGACCATTAATGAAGGAAATTGGGATAATTGGTACAATTGGGATACATGGAGTAATTGGGATACATGGAGTAACTGGGATACATGGAGTAACTGGGATACATGGGATACATGGGAAACATGGGATACTTGGAGTACATGGGATACATGGGAAACGTGGGATACATGGGAAACGTGGGATACCTGGGAAACGTGGGATACCTGGGAAACATGGGATACATGGGAAACGTGGGATACATGGGAAACGTGGGATACCTGGGAAACGTGGGATACGTGGAGTACATGGGATACCTGGGAAACTTGGGATACATGGAGTACATGGGACACCTGGTATAATTGGTCTAACTACAATTCTTGATTCACCTTTTTTAATATTTTAAGTCCGCTTTAAAGCGGACTTTTTTGTTATAATATTTTTAATTGGACGCAGAGTGACGGTAATGCTTTTAAATCTATTTTAAATTGATCGTTATGGAGTTTAGTAAGACATGTGATTTCGTCCTTAATCCCTTGATAAATTATGGTCGATAATTTCGTTATTCAATGTTTTGAAATTTCTGAAAATTAGGTTTCCTTTTAAACAAAAAAAAGCAGCCTAGGCTGCTCTTTTTTATTTGATATCATACTTATTTTAAATCAAAACGATCTAAATTCATCACTTTTACCCAAGATTGAACAAAGTCCATTACGAATTTTTCTTTGGCATCATCGCTAGCGTAGACTTCTGCAAGCGCTCTTAATTCTGAATGTGAACCGAATATGAGATCCGCGCGAGATGCAGTCCATTCGACAGCTCCGGATTCTCGAGATCTTCCTTCAAAGATTTCCATTTCTTCATTTTCTGCGGTCCATTCAACATCCATACTTAACAAATTTTTGAAATATTCGTTAGACAGTTCTGCGGTGTTTTTTGTTAAAATCCCTAAATTCGAGTTGTCCCAATTTGCATGCATCGAACGCATTCCTGCAAGAAGAACTGTCATTTCAGGAGCGGTCAATTCTAAAAGTTGCGCTTTGTCCACTAATAATTCCTCCGTTGAAATGGTATAATCCGTTTTTAAATAATTTCTAAACCCATCTGCCATTGGTTCCAAAAGTCCAAAACTTGCTATATCCGTTTGCTCTTGGGTTGCATCCATTCTCCCGGGAGTAAAAGCAACTTCAATTTCGAAACCTGCGTTCTTTGCTGCGTTTTCAACACCAACGCAACCTGCCAATACAATCAAGTCAGCCATTGAGATGCGCTTGCCTTTTTTCGCGTTGAGGTTGAACTCTTTTTGAATTTCTTCTATTTTAAAAAGCACCTTGTTAAGTTGTTCAGGATTGTTTACCTCCCAACTTCTCTGCGGCTCTAGGCAAATTCGAGCTCCGTTAGCACCTCCTCTTCGATCTGAACCTCTAAAAGTTGATGCAGATGCCCAAGCGGTTGATACCAATTCAG
>CANJNE010000097.1 GCA_947475275.1 Flavobacteriales bacterium
AAGTAATTGTTCGTGTTGCATTGCTGGCGAAATAAGCATTTGAATTGTTTATTCCATAAGTAGCATTTACAGGTAATCCTGAACCACCAACCGTTCCTGTTCCAATTGTCCCGGAACTTAATGAATAGCCTAGTGTGTTTAAGTTGTCAAAGTCTTGAGCAGCAATAACCTGATTCGTGGTTACGTTAAGCGTTGTGTTCCCTCCGGGACAAATTGTGGTGTTTGACGCACTGGCAGTTGCCGTAGGAACACCAGAAATAGAAACAGTGAAAGTTACACCATTTGTTGCCCCGCCAGAGCAAGGAGACGTTGCGGTTCTTCGCACCCAATAGGTTGTTGCAGCTGTTGGAGAAACGGTGAGTGATATTCCTGTTTGACCAGCAATGCTATTAGAGCCTACAGTGCCTCCTGTTCCCCATTCATAAGTTGTTCCTGCACCACCAATCGCGGTTAAGGTAACAGATGTTCCTGGGCAAATTGTAGAAGATCCCGAAATACTTGTTGGTGCTGTTGCTATTGCATTTACAGTTATAATTTTTGGTGTTGTAAAAGCTGTATTACCACAAGCATCAGTTATTTTACAATTGTACGAATAACTACCTGTGCTCAGAACTGGCGGGTTGTATGCGTTTGTTGTACTTCCTGTGATGGATGCATTGTTGAGTTGCCACTGATAAGAATAAGGCGTCGCACCTCCAGACACAGGTGTTGTAAATGTCAAGTTTGCAGGGTCACCACCACTACATAGTGTCTGTGCACTAGCATCGTGAGCACCGCTATTCAATGGTGTGAATGAAATGGTAATTGTTCGAGAAGTTCCAGAACCGCAAGAGTTAGATGGTATTACTGTTAAAGTACCTCCTGTACTTGCGTTCAATGAAATGCTATTTCCTGTTCCTGTAATTGTTCCTGTTCCCGAATACGACCATGTGTAGGTAACGCCTGCGACATTTGTGACACTGTAGGTTCCTGCTGTATTTTGGCAGATTGCTGCTGGAGCAGTTATTGCACTTGGTTGAGCTGGGACTGTATTTACATTGATAGTGTTTGAATTTAATACTGCCGTACTTGTTGACGAACATGATAATTGTACATTATTCAAACCGAAGTAATCTCCACCATTTGAACCAGAAACTCTTACCCATCTTAACTGGTGGGTTCCTGCTGGAACATTTGAGTTAATTGTGATGTTGTGGCTAGATCCGGATGTTGCTGATGTACAAGTCACTTGAGTTCCAACATCCGTCCAAGCTCCTCCTGAAATAGAGATTTGCAATTTAACTTGATACGATGAGCCAGCACAACACGAATTGTTGTTATGGTATTTAGTAAAAGAGACGCTTGAAACAGTTGCATTGCCGCTTGTGGTGAATTGAATGTACTGATGTTGCGATGGATTTTGTCTTTGAACTGAAATCATCCCAGGAGAACCAGTAGCCCATGAAAAGTTTTCATGAGTACCGCTGCCCGTTTGGGTTAATAAGCCTGTTAGGAGAGATGAATGCGATGTTGTCGTTGGAGTATAGTTAAAAACTCCACTTGTAGGATTGCTTGCACCACTTTCAAAAGTCCAATATAATGAAGTATTTGTTGAAGACGATGTTTGATAATTCACAGAAGTACTACCAGCACTAACAGCAGTAACTAGTCCAGTTGAACTAACCGTCGCAACAGCAGGGTTTGTAGATGCCCACGCACCACCAGAACCTGTGTAAGTCATTTGAGATGTTCCTCCAACGCACAGGTTTGTTTGAGCGTTTGATGAGAATACTGAAATTGCTAATAGAATAGTGAAAAGAAATAATTTAGCCGAAAAATTTTGATACGGAAACGACAATCTTGTCGAAGCAATTGAATTTGAATACATTTTTAAAGTTTGCGTTAGTTATTAAAAACTGAGCGGTCTGACGGCTCCATTTCATTTTTGGTTAAAATAGTGCCAATATTTTTACGGCTTGAAAATGAGGGTTTTAATATTTTTGACGCTTAGCTGATTTCCCAAAAAGGGACACGCATTCTCAAATTGAAAAAAAACAGAAATTTGGAAAAGTTAGTAATCTCAATATTCAACAATTTCACAAAGTGCCAAGCCGTCTTTGTCAATACCCTTAACTTTTACGCTTTTTATTGAGTTGATAAGTTGGATATTCAAAGGAAGTTTTACTTTGATATAATTAGCGGTAAAACCATACATCCAACCTTCATTTTCTTCCTTTTCAAATAGCACTTCATATTCCTTTCCAATTTGACTCTCATAAAATGCGCGTTTCTTTTTGTCTGATAAAATGTGTAGCATTTTGCTACGATCTTTTCTTATTGACATAGGAACAGGTTGTCCCAATTTGGGAGCTGTGGTATTTGCACGTTCAGAATACGTGAATACGTGTAAATAGGAAATGTCTAAATCTTTTAGGAAATCCATGGTCTCTTGAAACAATTCATCTGTTTCCCCGGGGAATCCAACAATTACATCTACACCAATGCATGCGTCTTTATTCAAAGCCTTTATTGTATTTACCCTTTCTGAATATAATTCTTTGAGGTATTTTCTGCGCATCGCTTTTAATAGCGTGTTACTGCCTGATTGCAATGGGATATGGAAATGTGGAACAAAACGTTTAGCTTTATTTAGGCAAAATGAAATGATATCATCACTTAATAAGTTGGGTTCAATAGAAGAGATTCTATATCTTTCAATTCCTTCGACTTCATCCAATTTTTGAATGAGCTTATAAAAGGTTTCTTCGCCACCTTGTCCAAAATCACCGATGTTTACGCCTGTTAAAACTACTTCTTTAACTTCGGTGGATGCAATCTTTTCAGCTTCTTTAATTGTTTCAGCAATTGATGCATTTCTACTCTTACCTCTTGCCAACGGAATGGTGCAGAATGTGCAGAAATAATCACAACCGTCCTGAATTTTTAAAAACGATCTTGTGCGATCACCATAAGAAAAAGAAGGTACAAATTCTTTAGTGTTTTTTATAGATTCAAAACTTGTAATTGCTTTATCTTGTTTAGATTCAAGTTTCTCGAGGTGTTCGATTATGTTGAATTTTTCATTGGCACCAAGAACCAAATCAACATTAGGAATGGATGCAATTTCATCTGGTTTTAATTGTGCATAGCAACCTATTATTACAACAAAGGCTTCCGGATTTATTTGGTTTGCCTTTTTTACCAGTTGTTTGCATTTTTTGTCTGCATTCTCAGTTACAGAACATGTGTTGATGATGAAAATATCAGGTGTGTCTTCAAAATCAACCTTTGCAAAACCACCTTCTTCAAAATTTCGAGCAATAGTAGAAGTTTCTGAAAAATTCAGTTTGCACCCTAAGGTGTAGAACGCCACTTTTTTATATTGATTCATATCTTGTACAAAATTAGTGAGAATAAGATAAATTGAATACACTGAAGATTTTTTTGGAACTAATTTTCATTCTTTTCGTATTTCAACCCTCAGTTTAAAGCAATGGAGAAAATACTCACAATACAATTTCACGAATTGGAATCTTGGAAATTACTAAATGATTCGGATCAAGAGCTCGTAAAAAAAGCATATGAAATTTCACAAAATGCCTACGCTCCCTACAGTGAGTTTTATGTTGGCGCATCAGTTCAAATGTCAAATGGAGAAGTTTTAACAGGAAGTAATCAGGAAAATATTGCGTATCCTTCAGGTTTGTGCGCCGAGCGTGTTGTCTTGTTTTATGCAGGTTCACAATTTCCTAAAACCAAAATAGATACAATTTGTGTCGTTGCAAAAGGTGAACTGCTTCCATTTGATAAAATTCTATCTCCTTGCGGCGCTTGTCGACAAGTAATGCTTGAAACAGAAATACGTCAAACAGATGCAATGCGGGTAATTTTGGTTTCCCAAAATGAGAAAACACTCGTTTTTAATAATGTTAAAGATTTATTGCCATTTGCCTTCGGTACTATTTAATGGTTAAAATTCTGGTTTTTCATTAATACTATTGATTTTATAAATTCCTATATTTGCGATTCATATTTTAAAGCTTTCAAATTATGGCCATTAAAAGTGCAAAACAACCTACAAAAACTACAAAAAAAGAGGCCGCGTCCAAAACTTCTAAGTTTTCGAAAGAAACCTATATAAAGTGGTATAAAGATATGCTGTTGATTCGAAAATTTGAAGAGAAAACGGGTCAACTATATATACAGCAAAAGTTTGGTGGATTTTGTCATTTATACATAGGTCAAGAAGCAATAGTTGCTGGTACTGCTTCTGGATGCAAGACTGGTGATAAACATATGACCGCCTATCGTGACCATGCCCACCCTATAGCTTTGGGAACTGATCCGCGTGTTCTGATGGCTGAATTGTATGGAAGAAGCACGGGTTGCTCGAAAGGAAAGGGCGGATCTATGCACTTTTTTGATAAGGAAAAGAATTTCATGGGTGGCCATGGAATAGTAGGAGCTCAAATAGCAATGGGAGCTGGTGTTGGTTTCGCAGAGAAATATAATGGAACCGATAACGTTGCTTTTGTATCAATGGGAGATGGTGCGGTGCGACAAGGTGCGCTGCATGAAACATTCAACATGGCAATGAATTGGAAATTGCCAGTTATTTTTATTATTGAGAATAATAATTATGCAATGGGTACATCTGTTGAACGAACCACAAACGTTACGGATTTGTCGAAAATAGGTTTGTCTTATGAGATGCCATCTAAAATCGTAAATGGTATGCGTCCTGAGGATGTGCACAATGCGATTGAGGAAGCTGCTGACCGTGCGAGAAGGGGAGATGGACCAACATTGTTGGATATTAGAACATACCGATATAAAGGTCACTCGATGTCCGATCCTCAGAAATATAGAACTAAAGATGAGGTAGCTGAATGGATGGAACAAGATCCAATTGAACATTGTTTGAGAATGATTCAAGAAAACAAATGGTTGTCTGATAAGCAAATTAAAGAAATCGATGAGTGGGTGAAAAAAGAAGTCGATGAGTCGGTTGCGTTCGCTGAGTCTTCTCCTTATCCAACTCCTGATGAGCTTTATAAAGATGTTTATGTTCAAACGGATTACCCATATATAATCGAATATCAAAGAAATTATTAATTCATTTTTAATAGGTAAAAAATATTATGGCTGAAGTAGTTTATATGCCAAAACTGAGCGATACAATGACTGAAGGTGTTGTAGCTGAATGGACTAAAAAAGTTGGTGATAAAGTTAAATCAGGTGAAGTACTTGCAGAAATCGAAACAGATAAAGCAACTATGGAATTTGAATCATTCTTTGATGGTACATTATTACACATAGGGGTTGAAAAAGGACAGGCAGCTCCGGTAAATTCAATTTTGGCTATTATTGGAAACGAGGGTGAGGACATCAGTGCATTAATTTCTGGGGCAGCGCCTAAGGTTGAAACAGTTGCAGAAACTACAAAAACTTCAGTTGATGCTGTTGTGGAAGCACCGAAAACCGAATCTGCTCCGGCCCCAAGTTCTGTTGCACCAGTTAAAAATCCTGCTCCTGCTCCAATTCTATCAAATGGCGAACGTGTATTTGCTTCTCCTTTAGCAAAGAAATTAGCTGAAGAAAAAGGTATAGATATTCATGCTGTCGCTGGAACAGGTGAGTCAGGAAGAATAATCAAAAGAGATGTTGATCATTATGTTCCATATAATGCGCCAATTCAGAATATAAGCTCTATTCCTTCGGGTCAGGAATCTTATCATGATGAAACCGTATCGCAAATGCGTAAAACGATTGCGAGAAGATTGGCTGAAAGTAAATTTACTGCCCCACATTTCTATCTGACTTTAGAAATTGATATGGACTCTGCCATTGCTTCCAGAAACGCCATGAATAAATTGGATGGTGTTAAAGTTTCCTTTAATGATATGGTTGTTAAGGCTGTGGCAATGGCACTTGCGAAGCATCCTAATGTGAATAGTTCATGGTTAGGTGATGTTATTCGACGAAATCAACACGTTCATATTGGTGTTGCAGTTGCTGTTGAGGATGGTCTTCTTGTTCCAGTTGTTCGTTTTGCAAATACGAAAGGATTATCCCAAATTGGATCCGAAGTAAAAGAATACGCTCAAAAAGCAAAAGATAAAAAATTGCAACCATCGGATTGGGAAGGGAATACTTTCACCATTTCCAACCTGGGAATGTTTGGAATTGAGGAATTTACAGCCATTATTAATCCACCAGATAGTTGTATTCTTGCTGTGGGTGGAATTAAACAAGTTCCTGTTGTTAAAAATGGTCAAGTTGTTCCAGGAAATATAATGAAAGTAACACTTTCTTGCGACCACAGGGTTGTTGATGGTGCTACCGGAGCTTCGTTTCTTCAAACTTTCAAAGGTTACATGGAAAATCCTGTAACGATGTTGGTTTAATAATATTTTTGTAATATTGCGCCATGAAAAATTCTCGAATATTGAATATTCGGGCGCTCACACTATTACTTTTGCTATTTTCCTTAAATGTTCAGGGACAGGCAATTATACAAGTTCGTGTAGTGTCCGTGCAAACGCTTAACAATACCGATTGCGATGGTTTTTTTACAGGAAATAGTGATTTCGTATGGGAATTTACTGGGACTGATAATTCCATAGGATATACCAATAACAACCCTGCTCTTTTTGGAGTTTTTAATTTCAACTACGCATTTGTAAACAATAACAATGGACCTTATACCATTTCAAGTCCAAGCGGTAGTTTTGTTCCAAATAACGCTGTTTTCTTCGATCACCAATATGTTTGTCCAAGTGATGTTCCAACAAATGTAAATTTGGCTTGGGAGGCTTATGAAAATGATGACGTAGGGAATTATGATATTGTTGGTTTAACTGATGGAGAAACTGGTATACAAAATGTAACCATGGCAGTTCCTGGTGCTCCGGGTTCCTTGTTTTATACCTTTCAGGCAAATAGCACAGATGGAGGTTGTAGCCAGTCATATCGAATAAATCTCGAAGTTAAGCGATTGGCATTCGCACCTGGAACAGTTATTCTTGAAAATAATATATGTAATGCAAATTTATTCAATGTAAACACTACTTATACTACTGCTTTTTGTTTGAGTAGCGACCTCGAAAACAATGAGCCTAGAGGTGGAGATGTGGCTGCAAATAATTCATCAGCATGGTTTAAGTTTGTTGCCCCGCCGAGTGGTTCAGTTGAGATCACAACAGATATAGCAGGAACCGAGTTTGGAACTTACATAGAAATTTATCATTCAGCTGATGGTGGAAATTGCGGAACTGGATTACAGCCGATAACAGGAGCTTTGGTTAAAGATAAGTTTGAATATTTGTCTCATATTCAATTTTCTGATGGAATTGATCTTTTAGGTGTTGACCCAGAAGCTCAAATATCTTTGAACGCATGTGATCCACTTCCATTAATTAGCTATCAAAAATTAATTTCAGGAGAAACGTATTACGTTCAAGTCGTTGGAGATGATGCCAATGATGCAGGAATCGTGCAAATTAGAATTAATGATTTAGGTGGAGGCCCATCAGGTGATTCTGAAGATATTCCATGTCAATCGTCAACTGTTACTCCATTGACAAATGTGATTTCATCTACATCTAGCAGTCCAGTTACTGCGATCCTTGATTTTGGGTGCGCTTATGACGGTGGAAATAATTTTGGCGAAACAGGAACACCACATACTAATAATGATCCAAATAAATATCATGCCTACGATTATAACCATCCAGCTGCGAATAATCCAGTAATGAATGAAAGTGTTTGGTTGAATTTTGTGGCTCCATTGAATGGTAGAATCGTTTTTGAAACAGATTATCAATCCGCTTTATATGGCGAAAACAATGCGCTTTTTGGCTATGATAAGCGTTTTTCTCCCGGTATTCCTGCAGATTATTCTTGTGCTAATTTGGAATTTATTGATGCCGCTGATGGCGGAACAAATAGCTTTTTAGGTGGAGATCCAAGTGCAGTGATTACTACCCAATGTTTGGAACCGGGTTATAAATATTACGGAATGGTGGATCCTTCTGATAACGTGACTCCTCTCAGTGCACAAAATATTGCCAATTGGCTTTATGATCCATCGGTTGCTGATCCAACTCCAAATCCTCCAGGTAACGATATTCTTTGTTTGGCTTTTGCTGATCCACTTTTTGAAGTTCCGGTTACTCCAGCAGGGGCTAACCCAAATTTTCAAGCGGTAGCAGGAACAAATGAATTTGCATGTCGTGAATACCTTGCTGGTGAACCAGCTGCAGCTGCAGCTCAAGGGGATAGGGCAGACCAAACAGTGTGGCATTATTTCACAGCACCAGCCTCAGGAGCTGTTGAAATGAACATCAGAGCTTATATTGGAATGGATACGCTGCGTTATGCAATTTATGAATTGCTTAACGGAACGGAATGTTATGGTGGCTTGAATCCTGCAACTTATACCACTGATGGAACACAAATTACTCCTATAATTACTCCTTATCTTCAAGGTTCAGCTGGTTTTGATGGAACCCAAGAATCACTTTGCTGCTTAACACCAGGTAAAATCTACGCGGTGCAATTAGATGGTGGTTCTCCTGGGGATGAAGGCCAATATATTATCGAATACATTAGAGAGGTAGCGAGCTATGCAGGAGATGTTTTTGTAGAATTGGAAAATGGAAATATTATATCGATTGCCCAGCAACCTGACACAGCTTTTGTATGTTTTGGGGATACTTTACAACCTGGAATAATGGTTAATGGAATAGGACAAACTACATTAGATATCCCAGGATGTTTGGAATTGGGTTATGTAATACATTCAACAAATCCGGTTCCGAATCCAGCATTTAATTCAGGGTTCACTTTTATTGATTCTGTTCAATCAGCAAATGGTGTATTTGTAAATAATACAAATGGTTCGGGTTCTTTTGGAAATCCTTCATTTAATCAAGTTTATTGGGTTTCACCACTTGCTGATGAACCGGCAAATTGGGGAGATTTAACTTGTTCTTCTTCAACAGTTGAAAATGGTGTACCAGTAGTTTTCTTACAACCTGTCGTACCAGTTTCTAATTACAACAATACGACTTGTGAAATTACATTCTCAAGTTCTGGTGGATTGGCAACATTTAATGGTTCAACTTTCGATTAT
>CANJNE010000098.1 GCA_947475275.1 Flavobacteriales bacterium
AATTCCACCTGCAAACTCACCAGGCATATCAGGAGTTCCTGTCTTATAGATGATTAGGTTATCAAGCATATTAGAAGGAAAGATATCAAAAGCGAAAGCTTTTTTATCACTTTCTGTACTTGGTAAAGATGCCCCATTAATGAAAGCAAAATTGTATCGATCACTTAATCCACGAACCACAACAAACTTATTATCTTGCACACTCGCTCCAGTTACTCGTTTAAGCACATCACTTACTTTTGGATCCGGTTTAGTTTTAATATCCTGACTCGAAATAGCATCCATAGCAGCAACACTATTTCTTTGAAGTGTAAGAATATTCTCTACCGACTCTTTTTCAACTTTAAAGGTTACCGTTACAGTTCCCATTTCTGTTGCGCCTTTGGTAAGACTTATATCTAAAACCACAGTGTCTTTATCTTTAACTTCTATATCCGTAATAGATTTGTTACTGTAAGTGAAGGAGGTAACATTTAATTGATACGTCCCAGCGCTCAATTGTGAAATAATATAACTTCCGTCCATGTTACAAGTTGCACCTTTATTCTGTCCTACCAGAGTAATTTTGGAGCCAGGAAGCATTTCACCAGTTTCGGCATCAAACACTTTTCCTTTAATTACACCAGTTTGAGAAAATGAATAAAATGTGTTAATTAGTAGAAAAAAAGTAAGCTTTAATTGAAATTTCATGTCGTTTTTTTTGTCGACACAAAGGAAACTTCCTGCAATTATTAAAGGGTTATTTAAAGGTTAAGTGTGTGTTAATTCAAGGTAACACCAAGTTAACACTCACTCAATATGAAATTAATATTAATTAGGACTTGGTCTGTTCTATGAATTTGTAACCTATACCTTTAACGGTTTTGATATATTCGTCCCCGATTTTTTCACGTAATTTTCTTACATGAACATCAATCGTTCTATCACCGACAATGATATCTGACCCCCATACCTTATCAAGAATGATGTCTCTCTCAAAAACAAAATCAGGTCTTGAGGCGAGAAGTGCCAATAATTCAAATTCTTTTCTTGGCAAGTGAATCACAACACCATTCTTTTCAACAATATATTTTTCGCGATTGATTGTTAAATCTCTTGTTACTTCGTTTTCATCTGACAGCATTCCTTTTCTCCTGAGTAATGCATTAATTCTACTGATTAAAACTTTCGGACGAATAGGTTTTGCCACGTAGTCATCTGCTCCAGCATCAAGACCAGCGATTTGACTGTAATCCTCACTTCTTGCAGTAAGAAAACAAACCAATGTATTTTTAAAACCGGATGTATTTCTAATCGCCTCACATACTTCAATACCGTCCATTCCTGGCATCATGACATCAAGTAGAATCAAATCAGGATGGGAATCTCTCATAATAGCAAGACCTTTTTCGCCATTTTCCGCATCTAAAACAAGGTAACCCTCCTTTTTCAAATTGTAGATCAACAATTCTCTAATATCCTCTTCGTCATCAATGACAAGAATTTTAACCATACACCATTAATTTTGGTCTTACAAATTTACTTTTTTTTAATCCCTAAAAGGAAAAAAAAGTCAGGTTTATTTAAAGAAATTTTGGGCTTAATGTTTCACTTTTTTTAACAATGTCATTCTGACACTTAGTTAATTATTCTTACATTTGTAGTGTAGTAGTAGGTTAGGTTGATTAGTTTAATAGGAGCCCCGTTCTTGGGGCTCTTGTTTTTTCAGTTAGTTACGAGTTAATTTCTATATTTACGATAATTAATTTCTAATGAAAATAAAAATACTTCTTGCAGAGGATGATATAAGTTTGGGATTTATAATATCCGATCAATTGAAAAGTGATGGTTATCAGGTGACCTTGTGCACAGATGGCGCAGATGCCTTAAAACGCTTTAATGAAGACAATTATCACCTTTGTATTTTTGACGTGATGATGCCTAAAAAAGATGGATTTTCATTAGCAAAAGATATTCGTAAAATCAATCAAGATATTCCAATTTTGTTCTTGACTGCCAAATCTATGACGGAAGACAAAGTTGAAGGATTTAAATCAGGAGCAGACGATTATTTGACGAAGCCATTCCATGTTGAAGAGTTGCAATTGAGAATTTCAGCTTTGTTGAAAAGAATCCAAATTGTAACCAAAAAGAAAGAAAGTACTATTGTTACTATTGGTGAATATACCTTTGATACAGAGAATTTCATTTTAAAGCATACAAGATTTGAAAAGACTTTAACCAAGAAAGAAGCAATGGTTTTAAAACTTTTTTGTAAGTTCAAAAATCAAGTTACACCTAGAGATATGGTTTTGAATTCAGTTTGGGGTCAAGACGATTATTTCGTTGGACGAAGCTTGGATGTTTTTATAACCAAGTTACGTAAATATCTAAGTGAGGATCCAAACATCCAAATTTCAAATGTTCATGGTATCGGATTTAAATTGCAGGTAAAAGAATGACCTTTATTTTGCATTTAGAAACCGCAACAAAATCTTGTTCTGTTGCACTTTCAAGAGATGGACAACTTTTGTCAATCAAAGAAAGCATTACAGAAGAATTCTCACATGGTGAAAACATTACACTTTATATCCAAGATGTATTGTCAGATGCTGGAATTGACATCAAACAACTTAATGCTTTGTCGCTCGCTTCAGGTCCTGGCTCTTACACAGGCTTACGAATTGGTGTTTCAACAGCCAAAGGAATATGTTATGCCTTAAATATCCCATTAATTGCAGTAGATGCGCTAACTTCTTTAGCATGCATAGCAAGAGAAAAACACCCAAACATTAAATTGTGCGCAATGATAGATGCGCGTCGCATGGAAGTTTATTGTTCAATTTACGACAGTGAAATGAATATGCTACAAACAATTTCGGCTGAGATTTTAGATGAAGATAGTTTTAAAACTCTTGAACCATTCGTTTTCTTTGGGGATGGCGCAGCAAAAGCAAATGAACTTTGGAAAGGGAGAAATTGTCAATTTGATAACACTATAAATTCATCAGCTATCGGCCAAATAAACTTGGCTTATCAAAAATTCCAAAATAAAGAATTTGAAGATGTTGCTTACTTTGAACCCTTCTACCTTAAGGATTTTGTATCCACCGCGAAAAAGTAATTATTTCGACTTAAATATTCTTCCGAAATCGTGTGAATAGGTAATAAGCAAAATCGGATTTGATGGTTTTTGTGTTCTATAATCTCTAAACATTAAAGCCGCATTGATTGTGTTCTTTTTATTCACATTGAACTTGATACCGCCGATATATCGGAATTCATTCATCAAACCTTGAGTTACAAGGGCATTGTCCATAAAATAATTGTACTGATTGAAACGGTAAAGCATTTCAATAGAAATGTATGGACGCAGCAATTTGGACTTCAACTTTGCTTCTAAGCTTATTCGATTTCGCCAATACCACTGATTGCGTTTGTATTGAAATTGTTCGTATTGAATAATGCTTCTCAAATCCAAATCTAGAAATTTATCGACATCCAATAATTTAGAAGGGTCGTAATGCAATGCCAACTGGCCTCGATTTCTGAAATTCAAATTATTACCATCCAGATAAGCAAATTCATTGGGTTGAATACTGTTTCTATAAGCGAAATCTAATTTCCAATTCTTTAAGAATTGATAGTAAGCTTGAATGCTAAAATTGGTACTTGAATAACTACTCTCAGTTAAATTTGAGCGTGTTTGTATTCCCAAATCGAAACTGATTTTTTTCGACAATTTGAATCCAGCTTCAAGGCCGAATCGAGACTGCCAATCTCCAATTTGACCATGCGCACTCTGCTTTACTAGCAAAGAAATACAGCATAAAAAAAGAATCTTTCTCATTCAAAAATGACATCAATCGTTCCCGCATCCGCGATTGTTCCTTTTTCAGTAATCTCTACAGATTTGTAAATAGGAATTTTTTGTCCGGTATTAACATCCGTTGAAAGGGCATAAACGCGATACTTTCCTGGATTTAAGCCATCAAATGTGAATACACCATCTGCTCCTGTATGAGAAGATTCGTTAAACACTTCACCTGCACCATAAATCAAATAAACACGCTCATCAACTATAGAAATTGAAGAAGATGGAATCAATACATCTACATCTCCTTGATTGGCAATATCTACATTGAAACTCATGTTTCCATTATCAGCATCAACTAAATCTTCATTTGTCTTCGAAGTTAAAGTAATGATATCACCGTAAACATCAACGACAAAATCATTTGTAATAACACTGTTTAAAGCAGCAATAGTATTCATAGCTATGGTTACATTGTCATCGCTATAATTGAAATCAACCTGAATTCCAGTTCTTCCCTGCAATTGTGGATCTCCATTGGAAACCCATGTAGGATTGTTGTACCAAATGTAATAGAGTTCTCCGTTTGTTGGGCCATTCAATAACCAATATTCACCATGTTCGACATCTACACCATTTTTCACTGTAACATTGATAATCTCAGCATCACCAGGTTTTACTTTGTCAACCGTAAAACCCAATACATTTCCTCTAATTGCAGAAGTGCCTCCTGGTCCCTCAACTTTTTTACATGATGAAATAAGGATTAATCCCAAAAAAAGGGAAGAAAAAACGATTAATGAACGTTTCATTTTTTAATTAATTTAATTGATTGATAAAGCGTTTCGTTTGTATAAATATTGACGAAATACAAACCGTTTGTTAGGCCTTCTAACGATAGATTGTAACTTGAATTTGAAGGAAGTTGTTCCCTTCTTAATAATTGCCCCAGTGGAGAAATTAATTCTATGACGCATGATTGATTCAGATTACTCAAATCCACAGTTACATTATCTTCGGTTGGATTGGGATAAACGCGCACTTGACTCATTGATGAATTTTCACCAATACCCAAATCATTGCAGGTACCAAACATATTGGCATCCATCCAAGTAAGTCGATTGGTAACCCAGGTTTTTAGGTAGTCAATTTCTTCTTGATAAGTATTTCCGATAAAATTATTAGGCCAAACATAAGTACCCAATATAGGCCATCTGCTGTAATGTCTAATTGCGGGTTGTTCGAGTATTGTTGCTAAACTGTCAATATAATTCATAAGATAGTCGTTACTCATCACTCCTTGACGAAGCGCTAACCAACGGCATTTTACATCGTGTGAATACGTTGAATCCTCCAACATTCTTGACCACCAGAAAGGATTTTGCCATTGACCTCCACAAAGTGAATTAAAATTGATTTCCCAACCCGTAGTTTGACCACCTTGACAATAATTGGCGTTACCGAAACCAAGGTTAAAATCCCAAAGTGGGCCTGCAGCAAGTTTGCCACCTTCACTCACTCTTGCCTTGTTTAAATATGTTGAAATTCGATAGCCATCAACATTCTTGGAAAGTTCATTGATTAGGAAAAAATCAATAAATGAAGGAACATCAATATAATTTCTATAACCCAAAACCGGATCCATAAAATCGGGACCTGCAAGCGCATCTTCCCAAGCAGTAACATAATCCTCAATATATTGAAGCTGAGAAGGATGCATCATTAATGGATCAGGATCGTGCATTTGAAAACCAATAGTTCCGTTTCCTGGAGCAGCACTTGTGTAAGGAGAGTTCCAAACAACTGTTTCACCACCGGTTGTTTTATCAATTTTAATAATATAACCTCCAGTTAACTCATTATTTAAAGTATCTGTTGGTAACAAATCATCAACGTTTACCCTACCCGGATTTTGTTTAATGCGCTCCATCATTACATAAACTCCCATGTATTCGCCATTAATGACCAATTCGCAAAGTTTTGTTCTCGGCGCCCATCTTCCGGTAGCATTTCCTAGATGGTATGTCAAAACATTTCGAATAAGCGCCTTATCCGTATATGGAGCATATAAAATCCAATCGTTGTCAACAGGCCAATCGAAAATGGAAACATTATAATTGATTAATGGATCAGGTCCTCTAGTTTCGAGAGAATATGAAGCTGCAGGAAAACCATTTGAGGATGAACCTCGTTTTTCAATTCCAATATCACCAAAGAATTCATTCATCGGATCTGAAAGTTGGTTAATAACCCCTTCCCCATTATAAATGATTCCCATAGTTGCGTCAATTTTTGGTTCGTCGGGAATATTCTGACCATCCGTATTTAAAATGACGATAGGCAAGTTTGACTGGGTGAACTCCAAAGGAGGGTTAAACCAAGTCGGTGTAGGACCATAATTGTTGGAGACATCAGTAATACCCAAGCTTAAAAAGGCACGTGATGTTAAATCTGAAGAAGTTGCAGTTTGGTTGTGGGTTTCAATTGCCAATGTGTTATTGCCACTTAATAGTATACCATTTAAGTCTGCTATATCAAATATAATTTGGTCGGGATAATTCCCTTGATACAAGGCTGCTTCATGAGAAATTGTTGCCAAGGCATTATAGGCAGGCTGACCTGTTCCTCCTATTCCATTGCGACTGATTTCGACTCCATTTAAGTATGCAACATAACCATCATCATAATCCATGTTTAGAATAACTCTTGCAATAACAGAAAGATCTACAATATTGAAATCAATTCTGTGGTATACACTGACACTGGATGTTGGTATAATCGTATTATCATCGCCATCTGCGAATCCGAATCCACCATTAGCTGTTTGCCAAGAAGCTACAGAAAAGCTTGGCTGAATCCAATTGGAAGAAGTTGAAGCATTTGGGACGATGTAGGACCATGTTTCATTGTCATTAACAACTGTTTCCCAATGATCTACTTGGGCAAAACTGTTATTCGATAAAACAGTTATGATTAAAATTGAAAGCTGAACTTTCAATAGCATTCTGGGCATAATTATTTTTATAGTTTAATGACTTTAAAATTAATCAAAAGTTTATTATCACTCTTAACATTTACATAATATACTGCTTTAGTGAAGTCAGAAAAATCAACAGTTGAAACTTGAACATTATCGCTGATCGCTCCTGAACTCACAATTCTTCCCAATTGATCTTGAACCTCATATGTTAAATCTGAATACAAACCATTGGATTCATTTAAGATGTATACTTCATTTTCCGCTGGATTTGGGTAAACATGAAACAGCTCTTTGGTTAATTCAGAGATACCATTTGTTCCGGCTTGAAAATAAGCATCAAATTGAATGGAATTCACATCCAAGGTGTCTAGAAAAACCGAGCTCAACACATTCGAAATCAAACTATTGGATCCCCAATGTGAAAAAACAAATCCTGGATTTGGAATTGCTTCTATTTTCACCGGCACTCCATTAAAGTAGATTCCATTCCAAGGATAAACAGTTGGCTCAATCGTACTTATATGAATTTTACCTGCTCCAGATGGGTGCACGTCTAATGTTAAATCAACCTGATTGGGAAGTCCAAAATGGTATTCCATATTTCCTCGAACCACGTCTGTTCTTTGCGCCAATTGATCTCTAAAGACCAAGTGATTATTGTTAAAATCGGACATTTGTTGTGGAATATTGTTCGGATCACCCCAACGTTGGTATTCATTATCCATTTCTGGTACCGTTAAATCATAAAACGCTTGCTCGATTGGTAAAATGCGACTGGTTAGGTATTCTGTATTCATCACATCCGCGTAGCGATTAATGAAATAATCTTTAAACCTATTGTTTTGAAGGCTTTGCAACCAAACATTAATAAAAGGATTATCGGAACTTTGTCCGAGCATATAGCCAATATGATCTGCAAAGCAATCTGTCCAGCCATTTGGAGCCATTGCCAGCTCCATATCTATCGTACAAAAGCGGTAACGAAAATCTGAAGTATTGGTTCGAACAATTTTAATATTATTTCCCGGCCAATCGACATTTCCCATCCAAGATTCTGCGACAATGTAATCGGTATAATGTGATAAATCAAAATAGTGATCTGCCTGTTCCCAATAATTCGTATCAAGTGGATTGAGATTATTAAAAGCATTGTAATTGGCATAAAACGTATCTGCTGGAGCTCCTTCAACCGATCTTAAGACAAAGTTTTGCCAAGCACTTAAAGAAAGGATATCGACGGAATCCGGATGCGCCCCTTCAAGTGTAAGAAAGTACTCATCATCAAATTTTTCCCTCAATTCGTATAAACCAAAATATTGTCCATTGATATAGACAGAAATAGGTCGCCAAGCGGAGTAATAATTTTTCGTTGTTCCCGACATACACTCTTCTTGAACGGCATCTTTATATGGAAACACCAGAAACTGATTGCTGCCATTTCTAAGGTAAAAATTGCTATATGTTTGGCGATTTGGGCGATTTGGAATGAATTGACCCCCAACAACTCCTTGACCCAATACACTATGATCAAATTCCAATCTGAATGAATGTTGCGGATGTGAACGGCTTCCACCCCATCCGCCATCGACTTGCATTCCACTTTGTTGGGAGAATACGAGTTGGTTATTTTCTGAAAAGTAATCTACATGTGAAAAACGTTGCCAATCTTCCCACCAATTATCAAAAATACCATTAGGTCCGTATAAATTTGAATTTGGCGTTATTAGGGAAATCACAGGTGTTGAATGGTCTACGTTCATGAGGTATGAGGCTCCAACTGTCACTGAAGGTAAAACATTGCTTCCAAAAGCTTTGGCTTTAATAATCCGTGTTGAATTGACATTGATTGGATTTCCATTGAAAAGTAAAGAAGTGGATGTTGGTTCACTTCCATCTAGCGTGTAATAAATATATGTTCCAGGACCGTTAGGATTGGAAAGTGTAATACTAAAGTTGGAGGTATACATTCCGGAAGGAACTGAAAATACCGGAGGATGCAAATAATCACTAACACCTGATGCAGCATTATTTGTGGCGACAGGTGTTGGAAATCGGAAATAAAAAATGGTTCCATTAACATCTGGCTTTCTTCCTTGGCTTGATCCAACTATTGGACAATTCACATACAGGTTACTTATTTCATTGAATCCAGGTGCAAAAAGATGAATCATTTCTCCATCTCGGTTGATGGTGAAATTGGTGTGTTGGTAAGCCAAGGGATTCAGTGATTCCATAATTCCAGATAAGGAAGAATAGGAAACTTGCTTCATGTAAAACTCTACATAATCGTAATTCAT
>CANJNE010000099.1 GCA_947475275.1 Flavobacteriales bacterium
CTTTTCACATCCCGATAGTTATCGGGATCGTTTCTCTTGCTTTCGTGTAGCTTCAGCGAAGCAAAGCCGAAGATAAAACTTATTATTTAAAAACTATTTGTTGTTTAGCTGCGCTGCATACTTTGTCGGTCGAAGTAGGATCTGGGCTGGCGGTTGCTTGCAGTTATAAGAAGATCATTTTAACCACTCTTCAATATTCATGCTTTGATGAAGAATCCTTATTACTTCCAATTTTTGATCATCTTCGATTTTATAAAAAATGATGTGAGACTTCACAAAAGACACTCTATATCCTTGCATTATGTATTCAGCTGATTTTCCAGTGTTATAATTCGATCTTAGAAATTCGATTTCGTCAATAATGAGCATGTAGTATCTGTCCGCCTGATCTTTAGACCACTTTTTTAATGTGTAAACCCATATCTTTTCAAGGTCTGAAAATGCTTCAGAACTAATTTTAAGTTTTAGCTTCTTCATTTAAATCTCTTCTGGAGTGATTTTAAATGTTCTTCCGGGCTAAAATCTTCAACCCATCCACTTTCTTCACCAACTATAAGGGCATTTCGTAATTCGTTCAATTTTCTTTCTTCACTTTCTAGCAGACGCAATGCAGTGCGAATAACCTCGCTTACTGATCCATAGCGACCTGACTTAATTTCATTATTGATGAAATTTTCAAAATGATCTCCTAATGATATCGATGTATTTTTACCCATATTTAAAATATTATTAGAATAAATATACCAAAAATTGGTAACAAAATCAATTGGGAGAATATTTATGGTTTATAATGGTTTTGCAGCCCGATTATAAATACAACAATGACCAAATCTAGACTAAAGAAACGCGGATATTACTCGCTCTTGGACATTTACACTTTATTGAACCCATCAATTTACGAACCGGCGAATACGTGACCCTTACGCTCGGTGGTGTGAGAGGCGCACTCCGCTCAATTTTGGGCGGAGCTGTCTACTCGATTTTCCGGCGTTTTTCGTTTGTCCGTCAAGCATCTCCATTCACCATTAGTTCGTAATACTGTCCAGTTGTCAAGTTTATTTTTAGATTGAAATAACAGTTTCCACCGTCTTCCACAAAAATTAGATTTTTCTTCCAATTCTGATTTCCTGCTCCACAAAAGCAGTTTACCCAAACTTCTTTTTCTCCTTTGGAATTTAAAATCGCTACATACTGTCTTTTGTAACGTGTCAGGTTAATAATAAAATTTTTCTTGTCAAGTTTATAATCTGGATGTTTGTCATTGATTTCTTTGAACTGTCTTTCTTGGTCAGGGTTATAGTCATTGATACATTTATGTAAAATTGTCTCAATTTTTTGCAAGTCGTCATTTGTCAAGTTAGTTGCTTTACTGTCTTTAAAAACCCAATACTGGGTCGTATCAAAAGATAAAATGGCAACGACTGAAGTGTCAATTTTGTAAGTGTTTTGTTTCTGGTCTTGATTTTTAGTTTCGGTCTTAGTCTGTCCGCAACTCGTCAAAAAAAATGTCAAAATAGGTGTCAATAAATACAGTTTTCTTTTCATTGGTGTCGTCTTTTAAAATGCCCTATAACGTTCCAACGCCTGGCGAAGGAGCCGATTTTTAAAATTAATTTTATTCGCGATCCAGGTTCGTTTTGTTTTGTCCGAAGGCAGCAGCGAAGCTAATAATTCGTTTCACGTTCACAAGATTCCGGCTTTTGCGCTAGAAGTGTGTTATGCAGCGCTTCCTTCATTAGGTTTGATATTATTGAACTCCTGTTCTTTATGATTTCGCTCTTCTTCCAGATCATAATCATCTTGAAGACCTAACCAAAACTTTGCGCTTGTTCCGAAATACTTGGCGAAACGAATCGCGGTATCAGCAGTGATTCTTCGATTACCCTTGATAATTTCGGAAATGCGGGTTTGCGGGAGAAAAGTTTCCTTTGCCAAACGATAGGCAGAAATCTCCATTGGTATTAAAAATTCCTCAAGTAGGATTTCGCCCGGGTGAATATTTTTTAGCTTTTCCAAAACTTTTTTTAATGGTAATCAACTATTTTAACATCGAAAGAATCAATATTAAGCCATTGAAAAATTATTCGCCATTGATTATTTATTCGAATACTATAATAATCTTCAGGGTTACCTTTCGATTTCTCCAGTCCTTTTGCAGGAGGAATTCTTAAGTCATTCACATCCTGTGTATTATTAAGTATCCTTAATTTTCTGCGTGTTACATCCAGAATTTCGTTTGGCAATTTTTTCGACCGAATTCCATTCCAATTTTTTTCGGATTCTTTATCGCCAAAAGTCTTTATCATTAATACTGATTCACGTTACTAACGTTAAAAGTAAGTAGCCAATTGTAATTGTGCAAATTTTTCTTGATGAGCAGGTTTAGCGGAAATGGTTAATGCTGTGCAACTTTTTGCGTGAAGGTGCTCGTAGCCCTGTTTTGCGCCATAGCAGGAGAAACAGAAAGCACCATAAACCCAAATGATGCTATTAATATTGATGATCCAATCAACAATTTGTTCCAATTTTCAGAAACGAACTTAGTCTTTGATGAATTTCGCTTGGAGAATTTCTCCTCTGTTGGTTTCCATCACACAAATATAAATGCCACTTACCAACTGCGAAACGTCCATTTTATCTGATGACAAATCCGTTTGAATAAGAATGTTCTGGCCTGTCAATGAATAAATTTGAACTGATATTAATTCATCTGAATTCGCAATCGTTAATTCGTTTTGAACGGGATTCGGGTAAAGCGTCATTTCGTTCGCTTGAATCGTTTCGATTCCTGTTATAGCATTGTGAAACAAGACATTGTCCACGTAAACGACACCACTTCCTGATGGATTACCAGAAAAAATCAACTGTGCAATATGGTTGTTCGTTGCGAGGTTCACGAAGTCATTTAATGGGATGTCTAAAGTCACCCAGCTTTCCAAAGTTGGCGTAAAGGCCAATTCATGTTCTGTATCGTCTCCTCCAGCATAGGACAAATCATTTCCGAAGTCGACAAGTTTGACACGCAATTCAGTCATGTTGGCTGTCCAAACATTCAAGTAAAGATGGGTCATATTGGAAACATTCAAAATATTGTTACCCGTAGTTTCCACACCAACAAAATTCAACGAACTGTATTTTTTAGTATCGTTTCCTTGTATTTGGATATCGTTCAAGGTTCCCTGAGACCATGCAGTTTGCCACGTGTTCACAGGAACATTTGTGTATACATTGCTGAACATCGAAATCACATCGTTTGCTGCGAAATTTGGATCTGGTGCCGGTGTCATTGGTGTTGGTAGGGGAGGGCCAGGTGTACCAAAAGTAACATTATCGAAATAGCAAATATTGGTTGAGGTTCGGTTTTGAAAGTCTGGAAAAATAATCAACTGATCAATTCCGCTGGAAGATGGTAATCCAATGATAGGTGTGAAGTTAAACGTTAACTCTTCCCATTTATTAATCATAGTGTTTGCCACTAATAATTCTCCTGTAGAAGCTCCTGAAGCAGTCGCAAATTTGATCCCAACGTTGCTGATAACTGGCTTATACACCATAATCTTCACGATACAGTTTGCTGGACTCAAAGTAAATGTCCCTAAGTCCACTCCATGAGCGCTTTCCACTCCAGCATAAGGCATTCCGCCTTGAAGGGCCGTGAATTTTGCTGCTGTTGTGGACGAGTTAATCCCACTTTGATCTGGATTCCCAACAATTTCTAATGGTGGATTCCCAATGTTTTCAAAGACTGTCCAAGACCAGTTTAAACCAAATTCTCCTATTTCAAAACTAATGGGTCCATTTTGAGCAAGGGAAATCAATGAATTTAAAATAAAAAAGGAAAATATTAATTTACGCACAATTTATGTTTTGGTTAAAAGTACAATAATTGAGCGCTATTGGAAGAATTAATTACACATATTAACAATTACAAGCGTTAAAACTTAAATTCTCATAACGTTTTGCAAGCAGGCAAAGGCGCCTAACGAGTATAGTGAATTTTGCGCTTTTGCTTATTTGGTGTTATAGGTATTTAATTAATTACGTATTCTTTCCAGTTCTAGATCAAATGGAGTATCAGTTAAATCTTCGATGTGACCATCACTTTCCCTTAAATAAATCAGATTTAAATTACCGTCAATATCAAAGATGTATTGTTGGATTCCACATGATGAATCGTGCTTGCAATGATTTCCGCATGCGTAATGAATTTCTAAAACATCATTTTCAATATAATATTTGCCTTCAGAATAGACATACATCATTCCTGTTCTTTTGTATACTCCATTTTCATGGAAGGAAATAATCGA
Source organism: Flavobacteriales bacterium (assembly GCA_947475275.1). Classification (GTDB taxonomy): domain Bacteria; phylum Bacteroidota; class Bacteroidia; order Flavobacteriales_D; family Crocinitomicaceae; genus M0103. The sequence continues at coordinate 4,308 of CANJNE010000099.1, forward strand.
TGTTTGAGAATAATTAATGTCTGGTAATTCTACATGTTCCTTAAATGAAATTCCTTTTAGATCACTTTCGTTGAGGGGATCACCTTTTTGATTACAAGAATTTGCAATAAAGAAAATTAATATTATTAAAACGAGGAATTTCATATTCTGGTTTTCAATTACGTATAACGTTTTCGGGCTTTGCGTTCGGGCGGGGTTCGAAGCACACCGCGAAGTAACACCGAAGGTAAAACTTGATTTGAAAAACTAATGTTTGATTAACCACAAAACTGTCTTTGGAAAACGAAACCCCGCCTTTTGGGTAGGTGCTGTTATGCACAGTAATTCTTTCGTGTTGGTTTATGTTAACGTCTTTCATAGCTTTATGAAATATGAGAACAGCGGGTCTTTATGTGCTATTATAATTTCCTTTCCGTCCTTCATTACTATTACTGCTCGTCCAGATAAATTTGTCTGTCGTTGTGCCGAGTCGAGTTTACTTAGGTCAACACCAGTAGATAAAAATCCGACATCCCATCTGTCTTTGTCCTCGCTTATACAAAATGCTTTTGGTTGCAGTGTGTTATGTCTGCGTTTGAGTATGCTGTCAACATTGTTTTCGTATTGGTCAAACAGCTCATAGCTTAGTTTGGATTTGTCAGCAGGGAAATTGGTATATCCGTTGTCAATAATGAATTGTTCTGCAAGTTTAACAGCTTGCTCTTTTGTCATTTGGTCATTTGTCTGAAAAGCAGATGTTAGACCCAAAACCAATGCAACAGATAGGATGGTCAACGTAAATATTTTGTGTGTGCTTTTCATTTCTTAGTCAGTTTTTGTCGTCCGTTATTATTGCTCATAACGTTTTGCGCCTAGGCGATCGGCACAACTCTTTCTAAAAATTATTGTTCCGAATTTAATATTAATTTGTTTTAAATTTCTCGTTGTTTCGAAGTGGAGATTTTGTGCTGTCGCTTGAGGCGCTGTTAGGTGTTGTTCATTTTGTCAATACGTTCGATATTTTCTGAAAAGATTTTATTTGTTTGGGTGCAGTATCATTCAGTTCTACTTTAAAAAGTGCTTTGTCCTCATTGATTACAACATAATTCCATCTGGCTTTGTGTTCATTAAAGTAAGTTAACGAAAATGTGTCAGATGTTTCTATTCTATTGTAGTTTCCATTATACTGTTCCCAACCGAATGCGGTCTGAGTTTGCAGAGTAAAGATGCTATCTTTTCTAAAATACAATTGAGTGCCAGTTTGAGTTCCTTGATATTTTGCAACAAATACAATTTCGCTTTCCGGTAATTTTTTTAATTCCTTCTTATTTAACTTGTCTTTGGGAGTGAATGGTTGAAAAGCAAAGCATCCTGATAATACTTTTATCGCTATTATCAAACAAAGCACTTGTAATATTTTGGGTATGTTCTTCATAACGTTCCGCAGATTTGCGATGGGCGGGATTTTCAGTACAAATGCTCATTCGATGCACAGAACTTTCTGTAACTTCAAAACTGTCTACGAAGCACAAAACCCCGCCTATTGCAAATGTGCTGTTATGGGCTGCCTTTATTAGTTCTCGCTCACAAACGGTTCTTGTGCTATCCATTGTCCATCTTTTTTAATATAGTAAAACCAAATACTTACACCTTCACCGTGTATTTTTATTTTGATTTCAATTCTGTCTGAATTTTGGTTGATGTCTTCAAATTCAATGTAAAAGTCTTCTGATATCTTCTCACGAGTTTTGAAAATACTTTTAACACTGTCAATTTGAATATTCGCTTTTAAATTATAATAGTCAGCAAATAAAAGTCGCCTTTTGGGTAACTTGTCAAAATGGTAATACTGTTTTGCTATTGATGAGTTGAAAGCTAAATTCAAAACACTTTCAAGTTCTGATTTTACGCTTTGTTTGTCGGTCCTTATTTGAGGGTATTTTACTAAACGAATTTTGCTATTGTAGAAATTTTGACCTGACTTTGAAGTAGGTGCATAGTCATATCGTAAGTTTAGGTCAATCAGCATACTGTCTTTGTCTAAAATATAAGTTTCATTTACTGTCCCATCCGAATTCTTAAAACTCGTCAGTAAGGTAATTGTGTCCCTTTCAATTTTATATTTCCCATTCACTGTTGTGTTTCCGTAATGTCCAAACGAAACCCTTTTGTATGTCCCGTCTTTGTAAAAGTCGTAAGTCCAACTTGTCGAAGCCCACCAACCTTGAAATGTTTTTTCAAATGTCTGTCCATTGGCGATAAAATTTATCGTCAAAAGAATAAATGTCGCTATGTTTTTAACGGTCGTCATAAGGTTACCCATAACGGTTGGCAAATAGGTGTTCGGCGAAAGCTGACGCTTATTTGCTGTTAGAGTACGTCCTTAAATTTGAATAGAGATGTTTACTTTCCCTCCCAATCCTTTTTCAACTATCTCGAACAATGTTTTGAGCGTCATATTACTCCCGTCATTTTCAACTCTGGAAATATAAGTTCTTTTCTTATCAACTAATTCCGCAAGCTGTTCTTGGGTTAAGTGTTTTTCTTCGCGAGCCTTTTTAAGAAGCAACCCGATCTTAAACGACTCGAATTCACGCTCCAATTCATCACGACGAGAAGTACCTTTTTTACCGTATACTTCATTTTTAATTTCTTTCCATCCTTTAGTGCTCATGTCATTTCTTTTTTGTGTCATAATATTTCTGCATCAACCGTAATGCCTTATCAATTTCATTCTTGGGAGTCTTTTGGGATTTCTTAGTGAAGCCATTCAATAAAATGACAAGTTTCCCATTATCGAAAAAGCAAAATACTCTCCAAATATCAGATCCTAATTGAATCCTTGCCTCATAAAGCCCATTTGTTCCAACAAGCATTTTTAGATAATTGCTCGGTACTCTTTCGAGCGTTTCTATGGCTTCAATTACCTTAAATATTTTGTTCTGAACCCTAACTGGTTGCTGCTTCAAGAATTCACTAAAGTGATTTTCAAATTCAACAACTTCGCGGACTTTTTGATTCATGATGCAAATGTAACTTATAAGTTACTCCTTTCCAAATTTATTTCGGGAGTGGAGTGGGAGTGGATGATGTACTCTAACGGTTTGCCGCCTGGCGCACGGCCCGACTTTTTTAATTAATCGTTTTACCGAAGTTAAAATTATTTTCTTTCAAATTAATCTTTGTTTCGCAGCAAGATTGGAGTGTTGGTGCCAGACAGCTGTTAACAACAGTTTTTATTAAGAGCCCCAGAATGCTACATGTTTCTCAATTACATAAAATATTCTATCAGTAATTTTATAAGCTTTATCGTATTTGTAGTTGAAGTAACATTTTTTTGATTGTTCCTGCAATAATATTTGACGCGGAGCAATTCGTAAATCAATAAAAAGTATATGATCCTTCCCCATTCCAAGAAAGGCTAATTTCCCTTTGTTAATTAAAATCACAGCACTATCACCATAAACATAAGTGTCACGACACTCTAATTTTACTGAACTTTTGATTTCCATTATTTTAAATTTATTTATTAAAAATTTATTTTGTTCAGGGCTCAATGGTAATGATTTATCTAAAGAATCGCAATGATCACCATCTCTGAAATCCTTATGGTTAATTATTTCAAAATGATAATCATTGGTGTCTGTAAACACTTTTATGTGTCTTGTATTCCAGAAAAAAGCACTGTAGGGATAATTAGGATTATCATTGTTTCGGTATTCTTGTACTTTACGAGCAATAGCCTCCAATTCTATTTGATTTTTTACTGCACGGTGTTGGAACATCAACGATTTTGAACAGCTTATTGAAACGGTTATTGACAATAACGCAAACAGAAATATTTTCATGATTAAATCATTATTAAGTTTTTGATTCAATAATTAAATGAATTTCACTTTTCGAATCGCTGTTTTTTTTAGATTGATTCTACCATGTAGTTCATTGTTGTTAACGTTTTGGGGCTTTGCGAAGGTGGGGAAATCGAAGCACAAATGTTCAAATTAGCACAAATGTTGATTAGAATTCCAATGCTCAAATTTAGTACAAATGCCCCACTTTTGCAAAACCCCTGTTAGCAGAAGGCTTTTTAATTCATGTTGCGATATTCTACTGCCGTCATTCCAGTTTTTGATTTGAATAATTTACTGAAATATTGAGGATATTCGAAACCAAGTTTATAAGCAATCTCATTTACAGAGTCATTCGTGTTCAATAAATTATTTTTGGCTTCTTCAATAAGGTAATAATGAATGTGGTCTTGTGCATTTTTTCCAGTTTCTTTTTTCAATAAATCACTTAAATAATTGGGTGATAGAAATAGCTGCTCTGCAAAATATTTAACACTTGGCAAACCTTTTTTTTGCAGTTCGTGAGAATTAAAATAGCTAGATAAACTATTTTCAAATCTAACTAGCAAATCGGTATTTGCCTTTTTTCTTGTAATAAATTGTCTGTCATAATATCGAGCACAATAATTTAATAGTAATTCAATATTTGATGTGATAAGGGTTTGACTGTGTTTATCAATATTTTCGGTCAATTCATTTTCTAATTTATTCACACAATCCAATAGGGTTTGTTTTTCTTTATCCGACAGATGCAATGCTTCATTTACTTCATAAGAAAAAAACGTATATTGATTCATTTTA
>CANJNE010000100.1 GCA_947475275.1 Flavobacteriales bacterium
ATGAAAGATTATGCTTACAACGCAACTCCAGGTGCTGCAATTCAAGCTGGTCAAATGGCTGGAATGAATTCAACTGAAATGGAAAACAATCTTCATTTTGTAAATCAACCTAACAATACTGTAAAAGTTGTTATCAATGAAGGTTTATCTAATGGTTCAATTACTTTAGTTTCTTCAAACGGTCAAACAGTTTCTACTGGAAACGTTGATAGTGAGGAGTATATCGTTGACTTAAACGGACTTGCTGCTGGGATTTATGTAATCAATGCACAATTCGCTGAAGGTTCAATGACGAAAAAAGTGATCGTTCACTAAGATTTCGAAATAAATTTATGAAAAGACCGATTCGTCGGTCTTTTTTTTTGATTTAAATTTGGTTCATGAGTAAAGATAAAAAGCTAAACTATACCGTGACGTCTCAAGGATCTTTAGGCTTGTTGGCCCTCGGTGATATCGGTATCAAACTCTGGCGTGATGCTGTAAAAGATAATCCCAAAAACAAAAGAGTCAAACCCAAAAATCAAAATGAGCAAAACTAAAAGAAGTAAAGTATTGCTCATCGGTTGGGATGCAGCAGATTGGAAAGTCATCGACCCTTTGATTCAACAAGGTAAAATGCCCGCTTTAAAAGGACTGATTGAACGCGGAGTATATGGTAAAATTCAAACGCTAGATCCGCCTTTATCACCTATGCTTTGGACAAGCATTGCAACCGGTTTCCGAGCAGATAAACATGGTATCGGTGGTTTTGTGGAACCTAATCCTGATGGCACAGGTTTGAGACCTGTTACTTCAACTTCACGAAAGGTAAAAGCAATTTGGAATATTTTACATCACAAAGACTTAAAATCAAATGTTGTTTCTTGGTGGCCCAGCAATCCTGCAGAGCCCATAAATGGAGTTATGGTTTCGAATCATTATCAAGTTGCATCGAAACCTATTGATGAAGAATGGGAAATGCCTCGAGGTACTGTTCATCCAAAGGCCATGTCTGAGGATTTAAAACAATGGCGTGTACATCCGAATGAAATTACCCTTGCCATGACTTTACCATTTATTCCGAATCTTGAGAAAGATGAAGAATTAAGAAAAGCAAAACGTACATCTGGAGTTGTAAAAGTAATTGCAAATGCAGCTTCCGTTCATGCGGTTTCTACCAATCTTATGCGAACAACAGATTGGGATTTTATGGCTGTTTACCATGATGCGATTGACCATTTTTCACATCTTGCCATGCGATTTCATCCTCCTAGAAGACCTGAAATTGATGAAAAAGAATTTGAAGATTATAAAAATGTCGTGGAATCAGGTTACCGTTTTCATGACATGATGTTGGAGCGAACACTGGAGTTGATAGATGAAGATACCACGGTAATGCTGATTTCAGATCACGGCTTTCATTCAGACCATCAACGACCAAAGTATATTCCTAAAGAGCCTTCCGGTCCTGCAGTGGAGCATAGTCCTTATGGGATTTTTGTCATGGCAGGACCTGGAATCAAAAAAGGGGGGCAAAGAGTAAGTGGTGCTTCAATTTTAGATATTACTCCAACGCTTCTTGCGCACATGGATTTTGAGGTTGGTCAAGACATGGAAGGAAAAGTGCTTCACGGTGTTTTCGAACAAACCAAAGAGGTTAATATGATTCCTTCATGGGAAGAGGTTTCGGGAGATTTTGGAATGCACGACCCTGATTTGATGGAAGACCCTTGGCAAGCAATGGAAGCTTTACAACAGCTAGTAGATTTAGGATATATTGATGAAATTGGAGATGATAAATTATTAGCAGTTGAAAAGGCCAAGCGTGAAAATCAATATTATGTTGCAAGAAATCTTATCAATGCAAAAAAATGGAATCAGGCATTGGAGATATTGGAGCGCATCTTTGAGGAATCGAAAATCACCCGTTATGGGCAACGACTGGCTTTTGTTTATTTGTCAACAAACAAATTGATGAAATGTCAAAGCCTAATTGACGAGTTGAGGATTTTGGAAAAGGAATCTAGCTTGGAAAATAAGAAAGAGGCATTGAAAAAGAATCCTAATGATCCATTTGGAAATGCTGATTATGAAGAACCCATGTATTTGGATTTTGTTGAGGGGCTATTGAACTTAAAAATCAACAAGCCTAAAAAGGCTTTACCGATACTCGAAAAAGTACAAAAAAAGAATCCGAATAATTTACAAGTAGCTGTAAACATTGGAAAGATTTTAAATCAAAGAAAAAAATACCAAGCTTCAGAAAAGCAATTCATAAAGGCATTGGCCATTGACAATAGAAATGCGCAAGCACATCATGGATTAGGTGTTTCTTTTCTTCGACGTAAAATGTATGCTGAGGCTATAGAAGAATTTTTTGCGGCAACAGAGGAAAATTTTTTCATTCCTAATGTGCATTATCACCTCGGAGAGGCATTTTATAAAACTGGATATTTCAATGAGGCTGAACAAGCTTTTTCAGTTGCAGTAAGTTTGTCTCCTGGAATGGCAAGGGCTCACAAGTGGTTGGTCGATTTGTATGAACATAAATTACAACAACCAGAAAAAGCAGCGAAGCATGAGATTTTTTTAAACGAGAATATTAAAGGAGATCTTCACATTGTTTCAGGAGTTCCAGGTTCGGGTTACCAAGATTTTTTAAAAATGCTTGAAGAAAATCATTTGGATGTTGTGGTGAATAAAAAATCGGCATCCCCAGAAACGCGATATGTTACAGGAGAATCAAAAAAAATTAAGGAGCATTTAGATTGGTTGGCATATCAAAAAGGTCGAATAATTTACATAGCGCCTCAATATTTGAGTCAACTGCCTCCTGATTATAATTACAAGTTTATATATTTTGAAAAAGCATTGGCGGATATCATTGATTCAAGTATTGAAAAAGCTGGAAAAACGAATAAGAAGAAAATATTGTCTTTAAAGAAATTAAATCAATTGGAATCGGAAATTTCGAAAATTGAAATTTGGATGGAATCTCAACCTTTGCTTCAAATTATGGTAGTTGAGTATGATGGATTCAAAAAAGATCCGAAACCAACTGTTGAGCAGCTCAAAACTTTTTTTGAATAGTTTGAATAAAAAAATGTCGTATATTCGAACCACTAATCGAAAATGAATGAAAAAGAAATTACTTATTGACGAAAAGAAATTAGCAGGATTTACCGCTATGGCAGGAGCTGTAATCGCAGGTAGCTCTGCTGATGCTCAAATTGTTTATGCAGATGTAAACCCTGATGTGGTTGTTGATATAAACAATCCAGCTTACGATCTTGATTTTAATAATGATGCCATAACTGATGTATCTTTTCTAGTAAATAATACGGCAGGTTCAGCAACCTACAGCGGTGTCCCTTTTACTTATGATGCGACATATGCAGTTGCATACCCTGGAGTTGGTGGTGGACTTCAAATGAGTTTGGTTCCTGGATCCAGTAGCTCGATGACGAGTGCAATTGCTCCTTTAAACAATGGTGATGCAATTAATCCGGGTGCAATGTTTACTAGCTCTGGTGGTGCTTTAGCAGTAGACGTTTTTGTAAATGTACCATTATTGGGATATACTTATGCTTACCAAGGAGGTGAGTTTTTGGGTGTTTCTGATAAATTTTTAGGAGTTAAGTTTGTTGCTGGAGCCAATACCCATTATGGTTGGGTAAGATTGGATGTAGCAGGCGATGCTTCCACTATTACTATAAAAGATTATGCATTCAACGCTTTTCCTGATGGTGAAATTCTTGCTGGACAAATGGTTGGATTAGAAAATATTGCTGTAGATGAGAAAGTTACAGTTAAAACTACGCTGAATGAAGCGCTAATCAATGTTACGCCAGATTTAATTGGTGGAACAGTGAACATGTACAACATGTCAGGTCAGCTCGTAGCAAGTACTTCAATTCAGGATGTAGATACCAAATTGTCTTTCGAAGGTATCGAAACAGGAATTTACACTGTTGCTGCTCAGTTTGATGCTGGACAAGTAACTAAGAAAGTATACGTGAAGTAAAACGCACTTAGCATAAATTAAAAAAGGTCGGAATTTCCGACCTTTTTTGTTTTCTAAATTTGATATTATTGAGCCTTAAGCTGTCCTCCCTGGATAAACTTTCAATGCTTCTTCTAAACATTTCACGGCATTCTTCAAAGCATCCTGATTCAATACATAAGCAATGCGTGCTTCTTGCAGTCCCGCCCCTCTTGTTGAGTAAAAACCATTTGCAGGAGCCATCATAACGGTTTGACCCTCGTAGGAGAAATCCTCTAATAACCACTGGCAAAACTTCTCGGCATCATCAACAGGGAACTTCGCGACACAATAAAATGCACCACTTGGTTTAGGACAGAATACGCCTGGAATCTTATTCAATCCATCTACCATAATATTTCTGCGTTCCACATATTCAGCAACAACATCATCAAAATAGGATTGTGGCGTATTTAAAGCAGCTTCAGCGGCAATTTGATCAACTGTTGGTGGAGATAATCGCGATTGGCCAAATTTTAAAGCTGCAGCCATTAATTCTTTGTTCTTGGTAATTAATGCGCCAATTCTTGCACCGCACATCGAGTAACGCTTAGAAACGGAGTCAATCATCACCACATTGTTTTCAATGCCTTCAAGATTCATTACAGAAAAAGGTACAGCACCATCGTAACAAAACTCACGGTAAACTTCATCAGCAAAAAGAAATAAATCGTGTTTTTTAACAATATCACGCAGTTGTAACAACTCGTCTTTGGAATATAAATATCCTGTCGGATTTCCTGGGTTACAAATAACTATCGCTTTGGTTTTAGCTGTAATCTTTGCTTCAATTGCTTCAATTGGAGGTAGTGCGAAACCAGATTCAATAGTTGCAGTAACAGGAACTACATTCAATCCTCCCATAACAGCAAATCCATTGTAGTTGGCATAAAAGGGCTCTGGGATAATCACTTCATCACCAGGGTTACAAGCCGACATGAATCCAAAAATCAGCGCCTCTGAGCCTCCAGTTGTAATTAAAATATCTTCAGGATTTACGTTGATTCCAGTTTTTTGGTAATAAGCAGATAAGCCATTGCGATAACTTTCGAAACCTGCAGAATGACTGTACTCTAGTACTTTACGGTCAAGATTTTTAATCGCTTGTAAAGCAACTTCAGGCGTTTCAATATCCGGTTGACCAATATTCAAATGGTAAACAATTTTTCCTTCTTTTTTAGCTTTTTCTGAATAGGGAACGAGCTTACGAATTGGAGAAGCCGGCATGTCAACGGCCTTTTGCGATATCTTAGGCATGTTTTACTTTTTTCTGCAAATTTAAGTCAAATGACGAATTTAATGTAGAATTAAAGATTTCTTTTTCGAACTTTGATGTATGTTTAGAAATGCCTTTGTTTTTCTTACTTTTCTGCGCGCTTGTTCTGTTGAAAATACCGATTTGACAGCTGATATGAATGCTGACCCTGTTAATCAAAAAAGTCTTATATCAGTTAAGGATACAACATTAAATAATACTGTTGAGGACAGTGTTGAGATATACAAAAAGATTCAAGATTCGGTTTTTGAAAGTTTGAAATTCTCTGATGTTCAAAAGTACAATCCTAAAATTAAGGTTGATTTGAAATATCGAACCTCAGAAAATTTCTTTAAAATTCAATTGTATAATCGTTTGGATAGGGCTTTTTTGAATGATGATGTTGCCCAAAAACTTTCAGCATGCCAAGCGTATTTATCCCAAATAGATTCCAATATGTTTCTTCTGGTTTATGATGCTGCAAGACCTGTAAATGTTCAAAAGAAAATGTGGAAGGCTTTGGATTCAATTCCTCCTAAAATACGCGGAAGATTTGTTTCAAGTGGACGAAATCTTGGAATGCACAATATGGGGTTGGCGGTGGATATTACTATTTGTGATGCAAAAGGTGTCCCACTAGATATGGGAGCAAATTTTGATGAAATTCGAGAGATTGCTTATCCATCCAAAGAAAGTTATTATTTGGAAACAGGTGAATTAACTCAAGAACACATCAAAAACAGAAAATTATTAAGAAAGGTTATGACCAGTCAAGGGTTTTGGAATCTTTCAACCGAGTGGTGGCATTTTACCATTGGCCGTCATAAAAACGCTGTCAAAGTTTATCCAGCTCTTTATTTTGAACCAGGATTTGAAAAGTAAAGACAATAATGTTCCGAACTGTTTTTAAGATATTATTCCTTAGTAAATGTAATCGTTTCAATCGCTCGATTATCTTTTAAAATCACTAAGAAATAAGCACCTTGATTTAAATTATTCATATTTAAAATCACTTTATCTTTCAAAGTTCCGGATGACAGTTTTTTTCCATTAACATCCATTACTACAAAATCAAAATCAGTGCTTTTATCAAGAGATGCTATTTGCAATTGATCTTGAACCGGGTTTGGATAGATTGAAAACTGTGTAAGTTGTTCTTCATTAATGGTTAAAAAGAAGTTAGGGTCGTACACTTTTGTTCCCGATTTATTCACCACCCAATTACTAGGGTCGAATTGCGCAAGGGTGTTGATGTCGCCAACATTTGTAATTAAATATTGACAAGTATTACTGGTGATATCGAAACGTATTGTTGTATCTGGTAAACCAAATCGTGTGAAACGAATTTCAAGTGGGTTAGTGAAGGTTGGTGTTGCGCTGGATGCTGAAACAGTATGTGTAATTTCTAATAGTAAATCGGTTCCCACCTGATTCCATCTTGCTGAATACGTTGGATATCCCTGTCCGAAATACCATTCATTAAAAAAGTTAGTTAAATCTATACCTGTACTGACTTCAAAAGCTTCTTTAATATCTAATCCTTTAGCAGTGCTGTCTGCAAATGTATTTTGAAAATTTCTTAATGTCTGAAAGAAAAGCGCATCATTATTTACGATAAATCTTAGGGTGTTAATAATTGCAGAACCTTTATCATAGGAAAGTCTTCCATCAAATATTCTACCTTCATTCAAACTGTCTAAAACATAAACGCTCCCATCAGGTTGACTCATTACATTGGTATGAACATCAGTCATGTATTGTGCGCGTTCAGCTGGGTAAAAATTTTCAATCATTAAGTAATCGCTGTAAGAAGCAAACCCTTCGTTTACCCAAATATCTGCCCATGAGGCACAGGTAACGTTATTTCCCCACCATTGATGTCCCAATTCATGTGCAGTTAAACTTTTTTCAAAAAAACCTTGTGTTGTCATTGTTTGATGTTCCATGCCTCCTGAAAGTGGAGCCATGCAATGTCCATATTTTTCATCGTCGAAAGGGTAGGGTCCATAAATTCCTGCAAACAGTTCCATGAAATCAGAAGTTTCATCTATGTCATTCTGAAAATTTGTTAGTGTAGCTGGATTATCATAAATGAAGTTTTGAATCAAGACCGGGTTTGTTGAACCTGCTGGGTTTGCAAAGACATTGTATTCAATATAACGCGCAACAGCGACAGAAATAAGATAATAATCAATTGGGTGGCGGTGTTTCCATTCGTATCTGGTTGTTCCATTTCCTAGGTCAACAACATTCATTAATTTACCATTTGATCCTGCCTTGCAGTTCGAAGGAACGGTAACATTTACTGCGCAACTGTCAGCTTTATCCGTTAACGATTGCTTACAAGGCCACCATTCATAGGCTGAAAAAGGCTCTGAAAGTGACCAAGTCACCTGATTTCCCCAGCTAGGAGAGGTTGCATTAGTCATTCCTGATCCTCCTAGTGGATTTGTGGCTGAAGTTGGTGGTGTTCCGTTATATGTTATTTCAATAATAAAAGGAGTGTTTGAAGGAATGTTGGCAGGCACATAAACGGCTGAAGCACTTCTTGAGAAAGTTGTCGGAACACCATTGAAAGACAATTGTATAATGTTTAATGAACTGAATAATTCAAACAAAACGGAATCTATAGGTTCTTTAGAAATTGCATGTATTGAAGCTTTTCCTATAACATTGGTGTTCAAATTACTCATATTTAAGTCGAGGGCGTAATAATGCACATCATACTTTTCCGTTTCAGCAATTTGAGCAAGATTTAAAGAATTACTTTTTAAATGATGATTTTTGAATGCATCTCGTTTAGAACAATAAGAATGATTCTCGGTAATTTGAGCGCTTACATTTGTAAAAATCACTCCGAAAGAGAATAAAAAAATAAGAGTTTTCATATGAGTAAAATTAATCTATTTTCAAGAAGAATATTCCTTTTACCCATTAGACTTTAGAAATTAACTACCATTCAAATCTTAAGCCTGTTTCTTGGGACAGGTAGAAAAACCAAACAGTGCGTAAAGCGGACAAAAACCAATTAAACTGGTCAACAAAAAGATAGCTGAAATTACCACAAGGACGACACCTAAAGTTCCAGAAATGATTTTGGTTAAAAATAAAATAGAAATAACAACTGCTAAAAGTAGCCGAACTATTTTGTCAATATTACCCATGTTTTTTTTCATAAGTGATTTATTTTTTGACTAAGTTAATTATTGATTTTTTTAACCTTTGAAATATAGGTTACAAAGGACAATTTATTCAGCGAATAGCAAAACTATTTCTTAATTCTATCATTTAGGATTTCACCCCATTCATGAAATATCACCTTGATTGGGTTGTTTGTTTTTATGTTTTTGGTAATTCCAAAGACAATTGGCTCTTCTTTCTTCTCTTCGATGAAAGTACCGAATATCCTGTCAAAAATGATGAGCACATTTCCATAATTGTGGTTGATGTATTCTGGATTCGAAGCATGATGAATTTTGTGATTTCGTGGGGTATTGAACCAAAACTCCGTCCATCCCAAATGACCTATGAGTTTCGTGTGTTGAAAAACACCAAACAAAAAACCGATATTGGAAACTGCAAATACCATGTAAGGATTAAATCCAAGCAAGATTAAAGGTGTCCAAAAAGTAATGTGG
>CANJNE010000101.1 GCA_947475275.1 Flavobacteriales bacterium
AAGGAGGCTCCTCCAAAGTATAAGCCACCAATTCTATTGAATAATTGAGATTTTGTTTGGATAGCAATCTTGCTGTTTCAAGCAACCCGACAATACCACTTGCGTTATCATCAGCGCCTACCTGAAATCCGCAAACATCATAATGCGCACCTATTACTATTTTGGGTAAATCGGCATCATCGTTTATTCGAGCTATAACATTCTGATAATTAACCCCTCCTAAATTAAAGTATTGATAATAGGTGGTATCTGCATATTTATTGAAGTCATTAAAGATATATGCTGCAATTTGATTTAAAACTGTTGTGTCCTTAAAGTTTCTAAAACCATCTGTTTTAGTAATACAATTTAAATGCTTGTTTATCAGAGAAGTATCAGATTTTTGTGCAACTAAATTAAATTTTGAAAATAAAAGGATTAGCGTTATAATTCTAGGCAATGATTTGAATGGCATTCTCCAAAATATTTATGCGTCTTTGTTTATATAATTTCCCAATTGCCTGCTTAAAGGTTTTTTTACTCATTTTAAAGAAATCCCTTATATCATCGGGGTCACTTTTATCCGAATAGGGTAGGGAACCATGTTCTTGAAGCAATTCCAAAATAAGAAGGGAGGCATCATCAAATTTTTCAAAACCAATTTTTTCTAATCTTACATCGATCTTACCATCTTCACGAATTAGATTCACAAATCCATTTAATACCTGACCTTTTCGTATTTGTTGATTGATATCATTCCTATATACCAGTCCATGATAAGAATCGTTGACAATTACTTTGATACCAAGATCGGTAGAATCGTAGACCACTATTTTTACCTCTTGATGCAATAATTCTTGTTCATTACATGGAGTTAAATATTTATTTATTTTGGATGAAGCGTAAAGCCGATGTGTTGCATCATCAAGTTGGAGTGTTACCATGTAACTATTGCCCTCAATCATTTTCATCTGTTGCTCTTTGAAAGGAACAAGTAAATCCTTTTCTAAACCCCAATCTAAAAATGCACCTATAGGAGTAACCTCTTTTACCTTCAATAATTGGAATTCACCTAAAAATATAAAAGGAGTTTCGGTAGTGGCTACAAAGCGGTCTTCAGAATCTTTATAAATAAAAACTTCTATTGAATCACCAATTTGCCATTCACGATTAATATATTTTCCTGGTAGAAGTACTTCATTCCCATCACTGTCACCAAGATAGGCACCTGGGGAAGTAAAACGAAGAATCTCAAGTTGATTTATCTGTCCTAGAATCATTCTAAAAATACAAGGCAGAAGCCGGTTTAGAATTAATAATCATACATGGTAAATTTTGGTCATTGGTAATTAAAGATTGAGCAAAAGTATCAAATTGCGGTAATAAACTTTCAGAATGATAGGCAATACTGATTAGATCGACTGCATTAGCTTTGGCATAATCCAATACTTTTCTTTGATAACTCCCACCTTGTTTCATCAACTCAATACTACATTCTATATTCCTTTCTTCATATTGGTTACGAACGATAAGAATTCTATTTTTCATTTGTTGACTGAGCAATTCATCGTTTTGTTTTTCGCCAAGTACATGGACTTTAGCGTTATAAATTTTAGCAATGTCACCAGCTATATTAACTATTTGAAGACTTTCTTTGGTTAAATCAACAGGAACAACAATATTTTTAATTTCATTCATAACCGTATTCTTTTGCACTATCAAGAATGGGGTATTTGAACTGGTAATAACCTTCATAGCATTACTGCCGAATAACTTCTGTAATCCAGTAGCTCCATGTGTTCCCATAATTATCAACTGGGCCGATTGCTTACTTGCTGTTTTACTAATTTCCTCGAAGATTGATCCAACGCAAACATTAACAGAAAAGGACACCCCATTTGGAGCATCAATATTTTCAATGAGCTTTTTGAGCTTAACTTGATTTGGTTCGATTTCACTTTTAGATTTCACAACATGAAGCAACTCAATTTCAACTTCGATATGCTTCCCAATATGCATCGCATAATTAACTGCAGCATCACCAACAATGGTAAAATCGTAAGGGACGATATAAAGATTCTTTGTCATATTCTAAATTTATCCTAAACTACTTATTAAACATATTACCTGAAATTTATTTAAATGAAAACGGGTTATTACTTTTATTTGATTCTAAGTTTCTTTCTTTTCTTATTACCTAAGGTTGTTGACATTTGATTAGGGTCACGCTTGTCAACTTTTTCCTTTTTATTTTTTTTCTGTTTTTTTTCTGTAGACTCACCATTGTAAGCAATTGGATTATTTACATCCATATCTGGAGTAACAGCAGTGTGTTCAATACCACTAATAGGTGCTTCATTATCCTCAGGATTTAACCATTTACCTTTAACTCTCTTCTCTTCAAGTTCGCCAGTTCTTTTGTTTCTAACATAGGTTGTAACCGATTCTTCGCTTGGATCATTAACAACAACAACATCTTCAAAAAAGACCCATTTATTCCCATCTAAAACATAAGAATCGTATGACAAATCCGGAACATAATAGGAATACAATCCTTCTAAATTGGGTGATTCAGGCATAAGGTGATCAAAGACCATTCTCTCATATTCCTCTTCATACTTTAAGGAAAAGTAAGCTTTCTTATTGTACTGAAATATTACACGATTTAAAGTTTCATTTTTACTTTTTTTGAAAACTGAAGCCCCTAAAACCGGATCACCATTTGAAAATGATAGGACATCAATAAGTTTTATGGCGCTCATTTCATTATTCCCATCCCAACCCAACAAAGAATATAAAGTTTTACTACCTTTTTCAAAAGGCACAATTTTATAATAAAGGCATCCATACCAATTGTCGGGAGATAAAACATCTGTTGGGTATTCGGCTAATGAAGTAAAACCCTCTGTTAATTCATGTATTTTGATTTCTTCAGATTTAGAATCGAAGTGCAGAATATAACAGAAATAACGATGGGTTTTATCAGCCATTTCTAAATTCCAATTGACAATCCTTAAATTTCCATCAGGACTATTTATAAAACCAACAGTAGTTAATTGAGAAAACGAATAGGTAAAGGCGTCAGGAAGTGTTAATGTTTGCTGTAATAAATCTTTAAAAGCATAATTGATTTCAATTTTTTCAAAATCAGAAGTTGCTTTTCGCAAACTATCTAATAATATTCCCAATTCTCGCTCATTTGAAATTACAGAACTCGATGTTTGCCCATGTAAAGAAAGGGAAACAATAGATACAAATAGAAATTTGATAGCAATTCTCATAAATTCTAAAATAAATAACGAGTTGTAAGGTATAAAGTTACTGAATCATTATCATTTGAAGATTGGGAGTTTTTAATTCATTTGACTTCATAACATAAATTATTTGAGAACGATGATAGTTGGAATGTTCGAATAAATGTAGAAGGTTATTATAAAAAACTGTAATTTTTCTATCATTTGAGTTCTCAATAAAAAACTGTTCGATAAGATTCTTAGTTACAATATAGTTATGAGCATGTAATTTGCTCATGAAGTTTAATGGCAGTGGATCCCACAAATCAGATTCAGGATTTTTTGAAAGCAAGCGTGAATTTAAAATGTGATGATGATTGAGTATGTGACTAATTGATTTTTTCATAAAATCATTGACAAAATCAAATTGGTCTTCAATGCTTGAAATCAAAAGTTGAGTTTTCTGATAATCCTTTTCGGAACTTTCTAAAAGCAAACGTTCAATCAAACTATACATTCAATTGCTTTAAACTTGAAATTGTTTGAAGAGGATCTGGAGATTGAAAAACAAAACTACCAGCAACCAAAACGTCAGCGCCGGCATTCAATAACTCCTTACCAGTTTCTAAATTAACACCACCATCAACTTCTACAATGGCATGAGAACCTCTTCTGTGAATTAAATTCTTTGTTTGTTCGACTTTTAGAAGTGCGTTCTTTATAAATTTTTGCCCGCCAAAACCAGGGTTAACTGACATTATTAAAACCAAATCGAGATCTTCAATTACATCAAAAAGTAAATCAACTGGTGTATGCGGATTTAACGCTACACCCGCTTTCATTCCCAAGGACTTTATGCGTTGAATTGTACGATGTAAATGCGTGCATGCTTCGTAATGAACGGTTAAAATGCCAGCTCCTACATTTTTAAACTCTTCAAGATAACGATCAGGATCATTAATCATCAAATGCACATCAAGAGGTTTTGTTGCTAATTTATTGACAGCTTGAATGACAGGAAAACCAAAAGAAATATTCGGAACAAAATTCCCGTCCATAACATCAACATGAAACCAATCAGCCTCTGAAGCATTTATTAATTCAACATCTTTTTGGAGATTTCCAAAGTCACAAGATAAAATTGATGGAGCGATTAAATGAGCCATTTTTTAGGTAAAAATAATTAAAATTAATTGGACAAAAATGAAATAATTTCTTCTTCCTTGCGGTAAATATCGTAATGAAAAACTGGAAATTCAACACCAATTGTTACCGTAACATACTCTACATAAATAGGAATTGGAGATACCAATTTCAATTCTTCATGAACAGATTTCATTACCAAAGTGTCCAGTGAATCACGACTGTAATAATTTCTTTTATTCGGAATACTGTCATAATCTAAAATCATTTTTGCGAGATCAACTGGATCTTTGCATCGCATGCAGCCATGGGAAAATGCACGAATATCTCGATTAAATAAATTCTTGTTAGGTGTGTCATGCAAATAAACTCCAAATTTGTTGTGAAATTCGAATTTAATAATCCCTAGGCTATTTGAATTACCTGGAGATTGTACAATTTTGTATGGGAAACCACCATTAATTTTAGACCAACTTACGGAGGAAGGGTTTATTTCTCCCGATTTCCCATAGATTTTATAATTATTCTTACTAAGGTACCCGGAGTTATTTTTAACAGCGGGTAAAATTTCATTGGTTGCAATTGACTGCGGAACAGTCCAATAAGGAAAGCTTATAATTTCATAAATTTTCGATGATAGGGTAGGAGTCGGTGTTTCAACTTTACCAACAATTATCTTGTGCGATACGCGAAGTGTATCATCATGATAAAACCTTAAAATATATTCAGGAATATTGATGTAAACGAATTTCTTTGGTCTTTGAATTTGCCACCTATATCTTTCAAGGGCGTAACAAGCACGAATTACTTTACTGTATGTGCTTTCATTTAAACATGTCGCAGTATAACTATTGATATATTTTTTCTTTGTTAATCCATTATGCTCTTGAAAAGTAAAAAGTGCCTTTTTAAATTCATTTGGATCATCTTTATTTTCCAGTGTTAAATATCCTTTTGATATCAATGCTTTTTTAGATTCAGTATGTGCTTTAAGGGAATCAACATCCTCAGAACAAACATTGAATTTTGTTTTATCTATCGGATATTTTTCACAATACTTGTATAGTTGATTGGCCAATTGCTGATAGTTAGTGTCTATTACACCTTGTTTAATAAAAATGCTATCTAGATTTTTTGCATACCGTTCTTTATAAAAATCAAGAGAATCTAATTTATCAAATCTCTTTATTCTAAACTCTTGTTCTCCAGGGTATAAAAATCCATTATTTAAATCTCCTATTAAAGTTGATGCTTGAGCTGTTAAATATATTTCTCGTTCAATCCAATTTAACTTTTCATCATTTGTAATGAAGTGCATCCTTTTTTCTGGTATACCAAAATGCATTGATTTTTTAATGGAAATGGTTAATGTTTTACCTGATTCATTTAACGTGGAATCATTTATCCATAATGGTACAAAATCCCTTTTGCCGTAAAAGTCTTGAATTAATTGTTGTTGATCCGCATTCAATCCTAATCGTGTTAAATTATTGCTTGTAAGTATAAACTTGATTTTGTCTTGAAGTGGGATAGTATCATTGTAAATGATATTCATTTCTGGTTGCGTTGAAACCCCAGATGAACAAGACGTTAAATAAAATAATCCTAGAAAAAATATAGACGCAATTAATAAGTGTTTCAAATTTGATTTTAGTAAATTCGCTAAAATATTAAAAACGCTTTCAATTATGCAGCTGGGTGCTGTTCTCATAATAATTATTATAACCGTTGCCGTTTCATTAACTGCCTTTAAAGATAAGGCTTTAAATGAAAAATTAATGTTTAGTCCATATAAAGTTCAGCATGATAAAGAATATGTGCGTTTAATTTCTCATATGTTTATTCATGGGGACGTTTTTCACCTTCTTTTTAATATGTTTTCACTTTATTTTCTAGGTACATTTCTAGAAAACGAATTGACTAATTCGATTCAGTTTGATCCAAATCAAGGTTTGGTTCACTTTTTAATCATTTATTTTTTTGGTGGTTTGTTTTCAACACTAATTCCTTTTGTTCGAAATAAAAACAATCCGAGTTATAGGTCACTTGGTGCTTCTGGGGGTGTTTCCGCAGTGATTTTTGCAGCAATTATTTGGGCACCGACCTTACCTTTAAGTATTATGTTTTTTCCTTTTCCTATACCAGCTTATATTTTTGGACCTATATACTTGGCTTTTGAATTTTGGGCAGATAGAAAAGGTAATACTGGAATTGCCCATGATGCGCATATTGGAGGTGCAATTTTTGGTATTTTATACATTTTAATTATTAATATTGACAAAGGAAAACAGTTTGTTGACCTCATTTTCTAATTATGCTTTATATTAACAACAACGGTACGGTCCTAACTAACGAAGCTCCAACAATTCATGCTGGAAATAGAGGGCATGTATACGGAGATGGCGTTTTTGAAAGCGTACGATTAATGAATGGTGTACCTATTAACTTGGACAATCATATTAAGCGAATGTTAGAAGGCGCCAAGGCGATTAAACTCAGAACACCAATATATTTTAATACGGCTTTTTTTGAAGAACGCATTCTGGAACTTTGTAAACTTTCTTCAATTTCAGAAGGGGGAAGATGTAGGATTTCATTAGACAGGGTTAGTGGTGGAGCATACAAGCCGGATTCAAACGACGCTGTATTTTTTATCGAAGTTTATCCTTACGAATCTAATAATTTTGAATTGAACGCTAAAGGATTAGAAATTGATCAATATACCGACATCAAGAAACAAAAGAATTTTCTTTCAACTTATAAAACAAAAAGTGGTTTAATATATGTCATGGCTGCAGTCAATGCATCAGAAAAAAACTTGGACGATGTTCTTATTATCAATGATAAAGGCAGTATCCTTGAAAGTTCTAGCTGCAATTTATTTGTGGTAAGTAATGGCGTACTTTATACTCCTGGAATAGACGAAGGTTGTTTGGCAGGTACTATGCGTATGCAGATTATTAATTTAGCTTTATCACATGGTGTTAAGGTTTACGAGTGCACCATCTTACCTCAAAACCTTTTAGCAGCCGATGAATTGTTTTTTACAAATGCAATTAGAGGGATTAATTGGGTTGGTGGTTATAGGACAAAGCGTTATTTTAATAATATGTCAAGGAAATTCGTAGCGTTACTAAATGACCATTGGGAAAATCAATTAGGTTAATATAATCCTATTTAACATAACATTTTAGTGAGTTTTTACCTATATAATATTCTTGCGAATATTAATATCTACATTATAGGATCAATTTTATAGAGAAGGATAGGATCACTGTGACTTCGGCAGCTGAAGATATTTTTAATGTTCCGTGCAACTGTAAGAAGCTTTCAATTATTATTTTATTTATTAACTTATTTAATAACAATTGGCAATCCATAATTTAATATAATTTCGTTTTCATCAAACGATGGTCAATTACAAAAATGTTATCAATATTTTTTGAGCAAAGTATTTATTCCTCAATTTAAAATTTCAGAATAGAAGTTAAATACTTGGATTAACAAGTTAAGGCAACAGTAAGAAGTTGGTGCCATAAATAACACAACTCTTTCAAATGTCCTATAATTAATATTATGTTAAATAAGAATCAATCAGATACGATACACGTCCATTTTGGTATCTCTTTTTCTAATCTTTTACTGGAAGTTTTTCTTTTGAAGTAAATCCATTTTTGGAAATATCTATTACCTCTTTCCCTATTCCAAAAATTGAGACCATATTCAAAGGGAATTCTAACAAAACATGCGTAAAACTTAAAAAGAACAAAAATGTTAATCCAATGGAATAATCATAAACATAAGCGCCACATGCCAATAACCACAATCCAATTACAATCATAAAACGTGCTTTTGGAACCTTATGCCAACGGATAACCTCGGTTTTGCTGAACCAATTCAAATAATGATATAAATATGCAAATGCTATAAAACGCATTAATAGTGTCCCAAAGGTTGAATCGAATATTAAAGGTGCCTTTGCTTCATAATTTACTTTTGTTACATCTTTACGAAAAACAGCATTTAGTCTTTCATTAATTGTCTTGCCATCCAAATTGCTTGAAACAACAGCTGCATTCACAGTCTGTTCATTCATTATTAATCCATTAAAATCTTTAAATTCTGCAGTCTTATTATAATTAGGATTGTTTACATCACTGTAAATAAAATCTTGATTCGGAACTTTATTTAAAGAATCTTTAAACTGACCTATCTTCAGCGCATTAGGATTTCCTTTTAACTCTTCGGAAAAACTATTTATGATATTGACTACCGTATAATTCTTCATTTTTGCTTCACCAGTAGTGTCATAACCGAACTCCTTGAGTATGACTGCATTGGTATTAAAAAAGCCATCACCGTTTGCATAATAAGCCGCCTTACCATAGTCAGTAATTGGCATCACTTGTGTTTCAGGCATAAATTTCATCAGTAAAATCGGAATAAATGCAAATACTGCAACCGAAATCAAGCCACTTTTACTTCTTGATTTCAATGCTCCGTACAGCATAAATAGTCCTGTAAACAAGTAGACATGAATGAGTGTTGGAA
>CANJNE010000102.1 GCA_947475275.1 Flavobacteriales bacterium
ACGAGCCTTAATATGAAAAGGATCTTCTTTATTTGTTATTGTTTCGATAAAATTGCGAAATTCTATTCTTGCTGCAGCATATTGCTCTTTTTCAAACAGTTCCTCGGCTCGAAAGTAGTTTTCATATTCACTATCATATTTTTCAGTTGTTTGGGAAAAAGAAAAAGTGGTCACCATAACTGATAAGGTGAACAATATGAATTGCCTCATTATTTTAAGTGTTTTGATAGCTAAAATTACGCAGAGCGCTATAAAAGATAACGCGGCAGATTAAAAGTTTTAAACTTGATTCTGTTAAGATAAAATCTTGCAGTTCTATGTTTTTCAGCAACTAAAAAAGGATATTTACGGATAAATATTTTAATGGTGTCAAAAGTTATTTCTATTCAGGCTGGGAAAATTCTTCAACAGGGCAACTGTGTTTTGGATAAAGTTGATTTAGAAGTTGAGAATAATGAATTCGTTTATCTAATTGGAAAAACAGGAAGTGGAAAAAGTAGTTTGCTCAAAACACTGTATGGAGAATTAAGGTTATCCGAAGGTGAAGGTTCAGTGGCTGGTTTCGACGTCAAAAAACTATCCAAAAAAGAAATACCGTTATTGCGTCGAAAGATTGGGATTGTTTTCCAGGATTTTCAATTGTTAATGGACCGCAATGTTTTGAAAAATTTACTTTTTGTTTTAGGTGCCACCGGATGGAAGGACAAGGCCATGATGGAAAATCGGTCTCGAGAAGTGTTGAGGTTGGTAGGAATAGAAAACAAAATTAATGCAATGCCTCATGCTTTATCGGGTGGCGAACAGCAAAGGGTTTCAATAGCAAGAGCGCTTTTAAACAAACCAAAACTTATATTAGCTGATGAACCAACTGGAAATTTAGATCCAGAAACATCTGAGGAAATCATGCAGCTATTGTTAGCCATAGCGCAAGAAGAAAACACTGCTGTTCTTATGGCAACCCATGATATGACGGTAGTTGAAAAGTTTCCGGGAAGGGTTGTTAGGGTTGAACAAGGATTATTAAAGGAGATCAATACCATTCACAGATTTGACCCTTTTACAACATTCAATACCGACTAAAAGTGTTGCTTTAATTCAGGGGTTGTGCGCAACTAAACAAAATCTATTAAGGCAGGTTCTCAAAAGAAACTTCAAATAATTTTGGCCAATTCTTACCGGCAAGGTACCAAAGGTTCG
Organism: Flavobacteriales bacterium; assembly: GCA_947475275.1. GTDB lineage: Bacteria > Bacteroidota > Bacteroidia > Flavobacteriales_D > Crocinitomicaceae > M0103. Next base: position 1,198 of record CANJNE010000102.1, read on the forward strand.
TTTTTGAATTATATGCTATTCCATTTAAAACATCACCATTTCCGCGACCAGATTTTTCAAGTTCTTCAGCATTGATTTCTGCCAAAACTTTGCCTGTTGCAGCATCTATAACAACTATAATATTGGTCCGCCAAACGTTAGCGTAAATTTTACCATCAAGAAATTCTAATTCATTCAGTTCTCTTACTGGCCCTATGTTATTGTAAACTTGAATCGTTCGCTCTACAGCAAAAGTTTTTGGGTTACGGAAAAAGAGTTTTTCTGTACCGTCGCTCATAATCAGATTTTCACCATCATTGCATAATCCCCAGCCTTCACCAGTATAGTTAAATTCTCTAAGTTTAGTTATATCAGACTGTTTATAAACAAAACACTTGTTTTGTTGCCAAGTAATTTGAAATATTTCGCCATTCAGTATACTTATGCCTTCGCCAAAGTACTGCTGTTCCAGATCAACTTTTTGTAAATGATTTCCTGTCTGTAATTCAACCTTTGCAATATAACTTTGACCAAAATTCCCTGTACTTTCAAACAATTCCCCATTAGAAAACTCTAAGCCTTGTGTGAAGCTCGAGGTGTTGTGTGGTAAAACGGATTTTATGATCGGATTCCATTTTTGCGGGACAAGCTCTGAGAGTACAACCAACTGCATATTCTCGGTATATTGCTTGCCATCATTAAGCAAAATATTCAAGTATAAAGTGTGCTCCCCTACACCAATATTTTTTGTTTCAAGATTATAGCTAATATTATTTTTTGGGTTGCTCCAAGTGGTTATTGTGGAGTCGTCTATAGAAAGTTGTAATGATTTAATGTTTTGTTTTTTGATAGCTATTGGGATGCTTTTGACCTCACCAGATTTTACAGTAACTGATGTTTCTAAATTAAAAACAGCTGTTTCTAATACATTAGAATCGGAATTGGTTTTATCTCCAGAGCAAGCCGATAAAATAATATTGATGCTTAATAGGTAGAGCAATTTTAAATTAAGATTTTTCATATCAATATAATTTATTGTACAAATCTAGTGCGGAAATATTTTCATGTGAACTGTGGTGAACAACCGAATTATTTCGTAAAACCACAATCTGTGGTGATTGGTGATACACACCTGTGATTTGACTAATGTAATTGGACACTTCGCGATAATTTAAAAGATCTAGCAGGTAAAATTCAATGTTTGTTGAATCAAAAACCCATTCGTTCTCAAATTGTTTAAGCGCATGTTTTGAAACAATACATCTCGTACTATGCTTAAAAAAAACAATACTTTTTTCAACAGAATCAATTAGAGCAGTATCTACTTGATCAGTTTGGGTTAGTTGTGTCCACGATATTGCCATATTTTACTTTTTACCAAGATGCACGAAACTGTCTAAGAAATCGAATATCGTTTTCCGAGTACAATCTTAGATCATTCACCTTGTATTTTAATTGAGTAATGCGTTCAACCCCCATTCCAAAGGCAAAACCTGTAAATTCAGAAGAATCTATTCCTGCTGCTTCCAAAACATTAGGGTCAACCATTCCGCAACCTAAAATTTCCAACCAACCGCTGTGCTTGCAAACATTACAACCTTTTGCGCTACAGATAGAACAAGAAACATCTACTTCTGCACTAGGCTCTGTAAAAGGAAAATATGAAGGTCTAAGCCTAATTTGTGTCTGCTCCCCAAACATTTCTTTTGCAAAATACAATAAGGTTTGTTTGAGATCTCCAAAAGTCACCCCTTTATCAATGTATAATCCTTCAATTTGATGAAAAAAACAATGTGCTCTTGCGGAGATTGCCTCGTTTCGGTATACACGACCAGGAGAAATTGTTCGAATTGGTGGTTCTGAAGATTCCATAACTCTTACTTGAACCGAACTTGTGTGTGTACGCAGTGCCATTTCATTTTCCCCTTTTCTAACGAAAAATGTATCTTGCATATCCCTTGCGGGATGCTCAGGCGGGAAATTTAAAGCAGTAAAATTATGCCAGTCATCTTCAATTTCAGGACCGTCAGACACGGAAAACCCTATTCTGCTGAATATATCTACGATTTCTTTTCTTACGAGTGATATGGGGTGATGCGACCCTACTTCATTGATTTCGCCGGGGCGGGAACAGTCAAAATTATCATTGGAAATTGAAACAGATTCGAGATTTTCTTTGAATTTGTTAAATTTTTCTTCAGCTAGATTTCTAAAACTATTTATAAGTTGACCAATTTCCTTTTTATCTTGATTTGGAATATCTTTTAATGCCGCATAGAGCTCTTTAACATGTCCCTTTGTGCCTAAAAATTCTATTCTAAAGCTTTCTAAATCTTGATTGTTTTTGATTTCAAAAGTTTCTATTTTAGCACTTAATGTTTCAATTTGGCTCTTCATATTTACTTCATTCAAAATTCTTGGTAAAGACATTAACTTTAATCAGCATGTAACTTTTTTAATCCAAAAAGTGTTTAACTTCCCTAGTATTGTTGAGACGAAGTTAAGAAAATAAGCAAAACCAACATGTTGAAACAATGCAAAATAAACGTATATTTGATTTCTTAATGTGAATAAAATGAAAACATTTAAGTCTTTTTTATTGCTTCCGGTTGCGCTTGTAATGATGCTTTCACTCTTTTCTGGATGTGAAAATACCGACCCTTCTGTTTTGAAGGTATTCGTTAGATCTTCCAGCAACGCGCTTGTTGCAGGTGCCAAAGTTGTAATCGTTGCGGATGTAAGTTCTAACCCACCAACCATGGCATATGTTGATACATTGTACACCAATTTTTCAGGGTTTGTCACTTTTGATATGGATGATTTTTTCAGTATCGCTGGTTCTGAAACCACAACTGGTTACTTTGATATTTTAGGCGAAAAAGATAATAAGCTTGGTGAGGGTTATATTCGTTGTAGAAAACACCTTACTGCTGTTGAGACTGTATTTTTAATGAATTAATACTTTAATCATGATTTTAAAACGAACACTTCTATTTTCTTTATTGGCTGTATTTGGCCTTGTGTCATTAACGGGTTGTCGAAAGAAAAAAGACACAATTGCAATTATTTATGTTCGTGATGCCGCCAATGACTTGGTTCCAGGTGCACGTGTAGTACTTTATGGTCAATCGACAATCAACCAACCGGCTAATGTTGTGCTATATGATACATCATACACGAATGCTGCTGGAGAAGCAAGGTTCAATTTTAATGAGGTATATCAACTAGGACAAGCCGGAGTAGCCGTGCTCAATATCGAAGCAACAAAAGATTTATTAGAAGGTCAAAGCATTATTAAAATTGAAGAAGAGACAACAGCAGAGAAAACTGTATTTATACAATAAGAATGCTTAAATATAATTGAGAGTCGGAACTTGTTTCCGACTTTTTTGTTTTCTAATAAAAGGTTTTTCAACCCAATTTAAAGATTACTTTTGTACATTATTAAATTTCAGTTTTATGAAAAAATGGATCTTATTTACACTGTTAACCTCAACATCTAATATTTTCTTTGGTCAATTAACCAGACCGATGGCAAGTCCTTTAGGTAAGGTTGAACAGCGCGTTGGGCTAACAGATATTACAATTAATTATTCTAGACCAAGTAAAAACGAAAGAGAAATTTTTGGCAATGTTGTTCCCTTCGATGAATTATGGAGAACTGGAGCAAATGAAAACACTAAAATTACCACTACAGATTTTTTAATTTTTGGCAATGACACACTTTTAGCGGGGACCTACGCAATATATACCAAACCAAATATTTCCAATTGGGAAATCTATTTTTATACTGATACGGATAATTGGGGAACGCCAGATGTTTGGGATGAATCAAAAATAGCATTAAGTGTAGCTGCTATTCCTACTCAGACGCTTGACATTTCTGAAACTTTTACCATTAATTTTGAGAATTTAACTACTAATTCAGCTGATCTTACTTTATTTTGGGACAAAACAAAAATTTCCGTCCCATTTGCTGTTCCAACTGCCGAAAAAATGAATTCAAGCATTGATAAGCTAATGGCAGGGCCAACCGCTGGAGATTATTATGCCGCCGCAGAGTTTTACTTTAAGGAAAATAAGGAATTAGATAAAGCACTTACTTGGGTAGGTAAAGCTGTTGATATGAGACCTGAAGCCTATTGGATACTGCGATTGAAATCACAAATCCAGGCTGCAAATGGTGATTATAAAGGCGCTGTTGAAACTGCAAAAAAATCTTTAGAACTTGCTGAAAAAGAAGGGAATCAAACCTATGTTGATTACAATAAACAAGCTATTGAAGAGTGGGGAAAGAAGAAAAAATAGGTTTTAATCAACAATACTTCATAGATAAATGAGTATTGAAGAAAATATAATTCAGGTTTTTGGCGCTTCAAAAGTGTCTAAAGTTTATAAAGTCGACGATGATGTTGAAATCTTAGCTATAGACTTAAGCGCGACAAAGCGGGTGAAGCTTTTAATGACAAGTGGTCTCAACTTGCATCATATGAATGTTCCAGATCATTTGAAATCCCAAAAAAGTTGTGAAATATATTTTTGTGTACCTAGTTATTGGGAAATTTTAAATGACCTCCATTCAGAAACTAACTGGATTATTAAATGGCTTGAGCGCGTAGTAAAATACATAAAATCAAATGATAATTGGTTAGGCGCTGGACACACATTGAAATGTGGTGCAGATAAATTACCACTATCACTAACTATGAAACAAGAATATTTTGTTTTTTCACCTCCACTTCTAATGGATGAAGAATTCAAAAAACTTAAAAATTCTGATGAAGAAATAAGTTTTTTTGCTCTTATTCCTTTGTTCGAAAAAGAATTTGAATATAAGCAGCGTAAAGGGATTGATAAATTTACCATAAAAATGAGGTCGGCAGGAATGTCAGAAAAACTTGACGAATATAGACCAAGCTTAATAAAAAGATCAAGATTGTTTTTTTAATCAGCGTCTTTATTCAAGAAAATCTTTTTAAATTTAGTACAATCAAACCTGATTGCGTGAAATTACTACTCAGTTTTACCTTCTTAGCTATATTGGGCGATGGCTATTGTCAAATTGCAATACAAAATTCGGTTTTAGCTACAAGTGGGAAAAGCATGTCAAACTCAACTTTGAGTATGGAATATACCTTTGGAGAAACTTTTACGCAAAGTTTAACCAATTCTCAATTAATGACTCAGGGATTTCAGCAACCATACAGAAAAAAAATAGTATTACAGCCAACAAAACCTACCGATAATTTGGGTCTAAATAATTCAGGTTTTGGAAATATTATACTTTATCCGAATCCTTTTGCAAGCTTGCTAATTATAGAAAACCATGTGGTTGAACCCTTGCAAATAGAGGTTTTGGATATTGCGGGTAAATCTGTTTTGAGAGCCTCTCTAACAAATATTGTTCACACACTGAATTTAGAGCATTTGGCAAGCGGACCATATCGGATAATTTTTACAATAGATGATGAATTTTTACACGAAGAAACAATAATTAAAATACCCAACTGATAAATGAAAAACTTGATATTAATATTTGCAATTTATAGCTGTTTATTGAGTTATGGGCAAGCTCCACAGGGCATCAATTACCAAGCTGTCATTAGAAACTTAAGTGGTTTAAGTGTAAACAATACTATTATAGGTTTACAATTTCGAATATTACAAGGGAGCGCTTCGGGAAATGACGTTTATACCGAACAATTTACGGAAACTACAAGTAATATTGGACTTGTAAATATCGTTGTGGGAGAAGGCACTCCAATTTCAGGAGCTTTCAATATCATCGATTGGGCTAGTGGGCCTTACTTTTTGGAAGTTTCAACCGATATTAACGGAGGCACCAACTATACGCTAATGGGAAGCCAGCAAATGATGAGTGTTCCTTATGCTTTGTATGCGGAAAATAGTGGAAATAGTATACCTGGTCCAATTGGTCCTCAAGGTACTCCCGGCGTGGGGATAGTATCTACAATAAATAACAATAATGGGACGTACACATTTAATTATTCTGATGGAAGTTCATTTACCACTGCGAATTTTACTGGTCCGGCCGGAGCAACAGGACCTCAAGGAGCAACCGGTTTACAAGGAGTCGCGGGTCCTCAAGGGGCACAAGGATCAATAGGTCCGGCTGGCACTCAGGGACCCCAGGGGCCAACAGGTGCAGCTGGTCCTCAAGGACCTCAAGGATTAACAGGCCCAGCTGGTCCAACAGGTGCGCAAGGACCTCAGGGATTAACCGGTGCAACGGGACCTCAAGGAATTCAAGGGCCTCAAGGTACAACCGGTGTAGGGATTACATCTACAATAAATAACAATAATGGGTCGTACACATTTAATTATTCTGATGGAAGTTCATTTACCACTGCGAATTTAATTGGTCCAACAGGTGCAACAGGTGCGCAAGGACCTCAGGGATTAATTGGTGCAACTGGTCCTCAAGGTTCACAAGGATTAACCGGCGCAACTGGTCCTCAAGGGCCACAAGGTTTAACCGGACCAGCGGGGCCTCAAGGAATTCAAGGAGCTCAAGGTCCCGCAGGAACTTTACCAAGCGGCACATTAGGTCAGACATTATACAATAACGGAACCACATGGGTTGCAACCAGTAATTTATACAATAATGGTTCAGCAGTGGCAATCGGTTCCACTTCACCTAATAGTTCTGCTGCACTTCAAGTAAATTCGACTACTCAAGGTATTTTATTACCAAGCCTCACTTTGGTTCAACGAAATGCCATTTCAAGTCCAGCAACAGGATTACTTGTATTTCAAACTGACAATACTCCGGGGTTTTATTATTTCAATGGAACGGCTTGGGTTCCAATTGCGGGATCAGGAGGGGGTTCTAGCAGCGGAAGTAATGGAAACACATTGGTTTACACAACAGATGGATTTTAATATGCAAACAAAAATATTTATTCTGTTTATCCTGTTTGCCACAGTTGGTACAGCTCAAGGTAACTTGCAATTTAATCAGGTGGTTAAAGTAAACAATGCCACACAAACAGTTCCTGTAGGTAAAATCTGGAAAGTTGAAAGTTATATGCAGGCCTATACAAGTATTTCCGAATTCACTGAATATCCGACGTGTAATTTTCAAGATCGCCAACATCCATTTTTAATTAATGGTAAACCATATTATCAAATTAATGGGTCGCCCGGTCACGGGAGTTCGGGGATATTTATGGCTGTGGGTAATTTATTCCCACTTTGGCTAAAGCCCGGCGAAACTGTTCAAACAACATGTCCTGATAATTTTTTAAGTATTATTGAATTTAACGTTGTACCCTAATGAAAAATATTTTTGTAATATCAATTTTATTGCTTTTCAGCAAAATATCTGATGCTCAAGGAAATCTCCAGTTTAATCAGGTCATCAATTTAGAATTTGTGAGTGGAGGAACAACGGCTACTGTTCCGGCGGGAAAGGTATGGAAAATAGAGAGTTGTATGATTACCTCTATAAATAATTATGCCTGTATGGTGGTTAATGGTGTTACTTACTATATGAGACAACATAATACCTCATCTTCAGCTTGGGATAATTTTCCGTTTTGGTTTGCTGAAGG
>CANJNE010000103.1 GCA_947475275.1 Flavobacteriales bacterium
GCTCTAAAAGCGCTTTTTTGGCATGGCCATACCCATATCCTCCGTTAATATAATTTTCGCGCATCTTTTGAATTTGATCTTCATTTGCTAAAAGTTTAAAAATGGCAAAAACGTTGCATGTGTCTGGATTTTTTGGTTCTTCAAGCGCTTTGCTGTCCGAAACTATTCCCATTACTTGTTTTTTAAGTTCATTTTCAGGAAGAAAAATATTAATGGTATTATCCCTTGATTTACTCATTTTATGACCATCAGTTCCCAAAACATACATTGTTGATTCTGCTATTCTCGCTTCTGGCAAAATAAATGTATCTCCCATCTGATTATTAAAACGAGAAGCAACATCCCTTGTAATTTCGATGTGTTGTAACTGATCTTTGCCCACAGGAACCAATTCAGCATCATAAAGCAAGATGTCTGCCGCCATTAACATCGGATAGGTAAATAATCCGGCATTGACATCCTCCAATCTGTCAGATTTATCTTTAAACGAATGCGCTAGGGTGAGTCTTTGAAAAGGAAAAAAACAGCTCAAGTACCATGCTAACTCCGCTGTTTCAGGCACATCAGATTGTCTGTAAAATACCACTTTTTCTGGGTCAAGACCACACGCTAACCAAGCAGCACTTGTACTGTAAGTGTTTTCGCGAAGCAAGTCCCCGTCTTTAATCTGTGTTAAGGAGTGCATGTCCGCTATGAATAAAAAAGAATCATTTCCGGGTTCATTGGCCATTTGTATAGCGGGTATAATCGCGCCTAATAAATTGCCCAAATGAGGCGTCCCTGTACTTTGAATTCCTGTTAATATCCTTGCCATTGTAATACAAAAGAAATTTTGACGAATTTAGTTATTTTGAACATAAAACATTGGCTTGTGTTTGAAGTATTAAATAGTATTTTTGAAGCATGAGAATCCTTGGAGGTAGTCTTGGCTTAATTTGGAAATGTTGGGTTGGTATTGTGTTTTGCCTTTTTGCTATACTACTTTACCCGTTTTTTTTTGTTGTTCTTTCAAATCCCAATTGGAAGAAAAAGGCATTTAAGCTATTTGTTTTATGGAGCTGGTTAATGCGTATTTTCTGCCTTTATCCGGTTCGTTTTAAAAAGAGATCTTCTTTACCCAAAGCACCATATATCATAGTCGCCAACCATTCATCCTATCTCGACATTTTCTTGATGTACTCTATTTTACCTAACTCACCTTTTTTATTTTTGGGAAAAGGTGAAATTTTAAAATATCCCATTATTAAAACGTATTTCAAAGGTTTAAATATTCCTGTGCATCGAAAAGATAGAGCCAAAGCTGCAAGATCTTTTATTATGTCAAAGGAAGCGGTGGCAAAAGGTTGGTCCTTAGTAATCTTTCCTGAAGGTGGAATTCCCGATGATAACAATCCTAAAATGATGCCATTTAAAAAGGGAGCCTTCCGACTAGCCAAAGAACTAAAAGTGCCTATAATACCAGTAACTTTCACAAACAATTACCAATTATTTTCGGATCCAACTCAATTTTTAGGTCCTGCAAGACCTGGTTTTTCAAAGGTGTATGTACACGAATATATCAGTCCGGGAACTTATGAAGAAATGACGGAGTCTGAATTGAGTGATTACTGCTTTAATATTATTAATGAAGCTTTACTTCAAGAATACCCAAAAATGAAAATTGAAGGATAAAAACTGTACTTTTGAACTTATGAAACTTTCAGATGAAATAATAGATCATATTGCACATCTAGCGCGCCTAGAATTTGAAGGAGAAAGCAAAACAGCGATAAAAAGTGATTTAGAACGTATCATCCAGTTTATGGATAAATTAAGTGAATTACCTACAGAAAATGTTGAACCTTTAATTTTTATGAACGATGAGGTTAATAAATTGCGGGAGGATATTGCTCATGTTTCCATCTCACAGCAGGAGGCGTTGAAAAATGCGCCAAAGAAAGATTCAGATTATTTCAGAATACCAAAAGTTTTGGATAAATAAATAATTAGTGGCGCTTATAAATGACAAGGGAAGGCGTCATGACCCATATGCGGTTCTGCGTGTTAAGGAATTTAATTTTTTCTTGATCACCCGATTTTTTTTAACCATGGGGATTCAACTTCAAAGCGTTGTTGTTGGATGGCAAATATATGAGCTTACTCATGATGTTGTTTCGTTAGGTATGATAGGATTAGCGGAGGCCATTCCCTTTATTATCGTTTCATTTTTTTCCGGTCATGTAGCTGACACCTTCAATCGCAAATGGATTGTCCTCATATTTGGCATCTTACTTTTTTTCGTCACCCTATTTCTTTTCTACGTTAGTACTGCGCCACAAAACATGTTGTTGAATTATGGGACATTTCCCATTTATGCCGCGGTAGTTTGTATTGGCCTGATCAGAGGTTTTATTGGGGCTGCCCTTCCTTCCTTTATGTCTCAAATTATTCCAAGAAATCTTTACACGAACGCTGCCACATGGAACAGTACTGTTTGGCATATTGGTTCCATACTAGGTCCAGCCCTAGCTGGATTGCTAATAGCAGTTGGATACGATTCCGCATATGCAGTTGACTTAATTTTTATTTTCGTTGCAATAATTGCCTTTACATTTATACAAAACCATCCTATACCGAAAAAGGAAACCAAGGAAGGAATTTCAAAAAGTATAAGTGAAGGATTAAAATTTGTACTTAAACATCCGATTATTTTAGGAGCCTTATCTCTAGATTTGTTTGCTGTTCTTTTTGGAGGAGCAATTGCTTTATTACCTGCTTTCGCAGATGAGGTATTGCATTCGGGAGCTATAGAACTTGGTTTTTTGAGAGCAGCTCCAGCAATAGGAGCTGTGATAATGGCATTAATTATTGCATATCGACCTCCTGAAAAGAATGCTGGAAGAAATTTATTTTTATCAGTAGCTGCTTTCGGCGTATCTACAATACTTTTTGGATTGTCTACCAATTTCTACTTAGCTTGGTTTTTCCTTTTTCTGACCGGCGCTTTCGATAATGTCAGTGTCGTAATTCGACATACTGTGCTTCAATTGTGTACGCCAGAAAACATGCGGGGACGCGTATCTGCGGTGAATGGAATTTTTATAGGCTCTTCAAATGAAATTGGAGCATTTGAATCAGGAATAACGGCTCGAGCATTCGGATTGAAACCTTCGATAATAATAGGAGGGATATTGACATTAATAGTTGTTATAATTACCGCCAGATTAACACCCAAGTTGCGAAAGTTGAATATGGAAAATTTAAAGTGATTATTCTTCAGTAAAATGAAAGGGATAATTACCAAAACAACTTGCTAATCTATTTACTGCAAAAACACTTTTTGTATAGCGATTTGAAAGAGCAATGATGGTGATTGTATCTGATCTTAACATTGAAAACATTGCAGTATTTCCGTGCCACCATCCAGAATGAAAAAAGTACTTCGATTTATCTGGTTCTTCAATAATTCTAATTCCTAATCCGTAATTATTTTTTCCGGCGCTCTCGTAACTGTATCCCTTAAATATTTCATTTTTATTTTCAGAACTTAAAAACACATTAGCATATAAAGCTTTATCCAATAATAGCAAGTCGTGCGAAGTGGTAAACAAGTTCTTATCTCCATATATTCCATCTAAAAAATCATCCTTTTGAATGACAAATTTACTATTGTAAGAGAGAGCAGCACTTTTGTTTAATGCGTTTTCTTTATCGAAATTATGAATATATGACTTTGTCATGCCTAATGGTTCAAAAACAAGCTTTTTTATTGCTTCAGGAAAAGAACTATTAGTGATTTTTTCAATAATCAGGGCCATTAAGGCATAGTTCGTATTGCTATAGGAAAAATGGGTATTAGGAGGATAATTGAGCGGTATTTTATTATCAACCAATAAGTTTAAGATATCGGAATTCTTCATCATCTTAGATTTATCCCAAATGTCTTCTGAAAAATAGGCATAATAGGGTAGTCCGCTTCGGTGATTAAGTAACATTCTAATTGTAATCCCGTCGTATGGAAAATTTTTAATATACGTTTTAACGTCATCTTCCAAATCAATTTTGTGATCTTGAACCAGTCTCAAAATCGCTGTAGCAGTAACAAATTTACTAACAGATGCCACGTGAATAGGTGTTTCAGAGGAAATCTTGATTTCTTTATTAAAATTAGAAAAACCTAAATTTCTTTCATAAACGATATGTCCATTTTTTGCAACAAGGAATTGCCCGTTAAAAATAGAAGAGTCTAAATATTTGTTGAAAAAAGAATCTATTTTTGGAATATTTAATTGCAACCAATTATGATCGGGTTTTTTCATATTAATGAAAAACTCTGGTTTTTGGATAACAGTATCAAGGGGAGTATCTTGATTGAATTCGCAAGAATAGCAAACCAATGAAATTATAAATAATGACAACCAAATTCTTTTCACTTTGCAAATTTAGACATCATAAATACTTTAAAAAAGGTTTTGAAGAGCTTTCCTTTAAAATGAGTTTTAAATCATTGGTTATTTTCTTGTATTTAAGCTCTAATATTTACGAATGTAATGCACAATATGCTGATTCTATAAGACTTAATGATATCCGCATTTTAGCCTCACATAATAGTTATAAAAAGAAACCAGACCCAAAAGTTTTACGTTTTCTCAGCAGGTTTAAAAAACGATTGGGCGAAGATCTTGATCCCATTCAATTGGATTATGGTCATGAAAAGTTAATTGTACAATTAGACAGCTTCAATATTAGAGGTTTTGAGTTTGATTTAGCCTATGACCCTATTGGGGGAGCATACGCCAAGCGAAGAATTAACTTTTTTATCCCTGGTTTGAAACAAAAATCTAAAGAACCAAAACTATATCGGCCTGGAATTAAATTGTTGCACATTGCAGATATAGATTATGAAACCAACTATTTTACTTTCATCGACGCATTGGCAGAATTAAAGCAATGGAGTGTTGAACATCCAAATCATGTACCCATATTTGTTAACCTAGAAATTAAAAGGGCATCTCCAGGTGATTATTCAAAATTTTTAAATCGAATTGGCTTCCAAAATGCACCGGTAACAGACACAAATATTTTTAAGGTCATTGAAAATGAAGTGCTCTCTGTGTTTTCAGAGGACAGTATGATTTTTAAGCCAAAAGATTTGAAGGATCAATACACGGCCATTCAAAATAGATTAGAGAATGAAGGTTGGCCAAGTTTGAATGATTGCTTGGGCAAGATAATTTTTATTATCGACGGAGATATTGATGGTTATTATGCCAAATTGCTGAACAATAATGAAGATTGTTTAATGTTTATTTACTCCGAACCCAATGATGAGTCAAGTGCTTTCGTAATAAGAAATGAACCAAAAGGAAATGAGGAAGAAATTAAGAATTTGAGCGAAAATTATATTGTTCGAACGAGAACGGATGCCGGCACCATTGAGGCGCGAAATTTAGATTATTCTAAATGCGATGCTGCAATTGAAAGTCAGGCTCAAATTGTTTCAACTGATTATTATCAGCCAGACCTCTCAATTGGTACTTTTTCAGTTTCTTTTAAAGTTAAGTCTATAAGTGAAAAGCTTATATTTACCTTGAGAACAAAATGAAATTTCATTACAATTTAGAACAAAAGCGTTCTTTATAGGTTTAAAAATAAAATCATTGTATGCCAATTCTTTATATTTCTTTTTTAATATCATCGCTTACTTTTTCGAAGAGTATTTTTTTTGAAACCATTTCTGAAGGCTCTTCAGAAGAGGTTTCCGCTATGGTTACCACTTTAGAAAATACTGCTAAAAGCAATGAAAGGGATGCTTATCTTGGTGCGATTAAAATGAAGCGTGCAGGTCAACTTAAATCTTTAACAGAAAAAAGTAAAATGTTTAAGGCCGGAAAAGAATTATTGGAGACTGCAATCAGTCTTGATCACACCAACGTTGAATTTAGGTTTTTAAGACTAATTATTCAAGAAAATGCACCTGCCATTCTTGGTTATTCTGATTGTATTGCAGCAGATGCGAAAAAAGTTAAGGCTGGATACAAGTTATTATCAGATTCCGTTAAGAATGCGGTAATAGCTTACGCAAAAACTTCAGATAATCTAGACTTGTAATTTGGCGGAGAACTCAAATATTTTTAGAAAAATCCTACTTTTCTCGGGATTATTTGTTGTAAACTTCGGCGCTTTAGCATTGGGAGGTTTCTTAATGGGTGGTTCACCTGCATCAAACGATTGGTATATTTCTCTGAACAAAGCTCCTTGGACACCTCCAGGTTGGGTCTTTGGGTTTGCATGGACCTTTATAATGATTTGTTTTACCATTTACATGTTTAAAATAATACAAATTAAAAAAACACTAAATTTTACCCTTTCCCTTTTCGTTTTACAATGGGTTTTAAATGTGGTCTGGAACCCTTTGTTTTTTTATTTTCATTGGCCGATAGTTTCTTTTTTAACCATATTACTTCTTTTGCTGATACTTTTGATAATGTTTATTAAAATCAAAAATAATTGGCAAAGCAATATTTTTCTGCTACCATATATTCTATGGATAATGGTTGCAACGAGCATGAATTTGTTCATTGTTTTATACAATTGAAGTATAGCGTAATTTTATTTCATAAAGGCAACCCTTTGTTGATAAATTCGTTATTATCTCGTAGTTTTGTTATACCATTAACCTAATACCACAAAAGCGAGAATGCTCAAAATCAAGAATATATTATCTGTATTGATTGTTGGTTGTTTAACCATCTTTTTAGGAAATAATTTGGTTTTTGGACAATCTTCTCCAAACCCAGTAAATCAAATTGGACCTACTACCTTCTCCAATTTATTGAATTGTAATGGTACCCCAACATTTGTTGTAAACTTGTCTAATAATCCTTCGGGTACTTGGACAAGCGCTCCACAGAAAAGGGGGGGTGATTGCTGTAATCCAGGTGGTGACAATAATTGTGTACAGTTTTCAATTACTTTAGCCCCAGGTGCTCAGGGTTTAAATTTTAGTATTCCAACTGGTTGTGGTGCGGTGCCTACTGGAGCTTTATTTTATCAAGTAAATTGCGGCCCTTTAACATCAGTTGGTACCCCACTTTGTTTAAATGGTCCAGGACCTCATATCCTTACATTCTGTAAACCGGGAAATAATCAGAACTGTTATTCTATTACATCTATTCCTGCGCCAGCTGCGAGTGGAGATGTTATTACTGCTGATGGCTGTAAGGATACACTCAGTGTTATTGGTTTGACCCAAAGTTCGGTTACCTGGACTTCCATATCACCGGGAACACAAGGGCAGTATAATAATTATCTCAACAACTTAACAAATACCCAACCAGGTGTTTCTGGAGTCAATTATACAGGGCAATCAACAGTTATTGTTACACCTCAACCAGGCTATCCATCAACAATTCAATACCGAGTATGTGGTAGTGCAAATGGCCCCTGTGGTGTTGCTAATTTTTGTGATACAGTTTCTGTGTCCATCTACCCAACTCTTTTTGCTAATGCTGGTCCGGATGTAGCCATCTGTAATGGCTCCGTGGCTGGAACTGTTGTTACGGGTGGCGCCATTGGTGGTGCTCCACCTTTTACCTACACATGGGTTGGTCCAGGATTAAATCAAACTACCACCTCTTCCTCTTCAAGCAACTCATTTACCGCAATGACACCAGGAACTTATGTTCTTACTGTTGCAGATATTACAGGTTGTCCAAGTGCCAAAGACACTGTGAATGTATTTGAATATTTTACTGATATTATTGCAAATGTTGGTAATGATATCACTGTGTGTAGATCCCCTGTTCCAACTATAAATATTAACGGTACAGTCGCCGCCACGGGAACAGGTGTTTGGTCTGGAGGAAACGGAATCTTTAATTCAAATACGGCCGATTTAACTTTAGCCTATACCCCATCTGCAGCAGAATTAGCTGCTGGATCGGTTACTTTAACGCTTACACCAACAAATACAGGTGGTTGTCCAAGTACGCCCGATCAAGTAGTAATAAATCTACCTCAATTTACATCGAGTTTGTCTGCTTTACCAACAAATATTACTTGTAATGGTTTATTAAACGGTGCTATTGATCTCTCCGTAACCGGTGGAGCTGCTCCTTCTGGTTATTTATGGACACCTGGAAATTTTACCACACAAGATTTAACTGGTTTAGGGGTTGGTTCTTACAGTGTCACCGTCACTGATATCAATGGATGTAAGGGTAATATTAGTGCTTCAATTATTCAACCAACAGTACTAAC
This sequence comes from Flavobacteriales bacterium, assembly GCA_947475275.1. Lineage (GTDB taxonomy): Bacteria > Bacteroidota > Bacteroidia > Flavobacteriales_D > Crocinitomicaceae > M0103. The sequence continues at coordinate 8,242 of CANJNE010000103.1, forward strand.
AGCCACGAACACCTCAACGAATGTATCATGTAATGGCGGCAGCAATGGCGCAGCAGTGATCACAGCAAGTGGAGGTACAGCAGGTTATAACGTCAGCTGGACAGGAACCACATCGGGTAACCCAGAAGGAACAGAGATAGCAGCAAGCGGCGGCAAGTATATCATGACAGGCCTAGTAGCTGGAACATACAACTTAACAGTAAGAGATGCTTTTGGTTGTACCTCATCCACAACAGTAACGATTACAGAACCAACAGTACTAACAGCCACGAACACCTCAAC
>CANJNE010000104.1 GCA_947475275.1 Flavobacteriales bacterium
ATTCGTTAAAGAATGGGTTGGCAGTGGCAAAGATGTATTGATTCAAATGCCACCGGTAAATGAAGTTTCCGAAGATGAAACCAAACCTAGTAAAGTTTATCTACCATCTGAGTATGATGATGCGATTCGTAATCTGTTGGATGAGTACGTTAGACCTGCAGTAGAAAATGATGGTGGTGCTATAGAATTTAGAGGCTTTGACGATGGGGTTGTTACTGTTGCAATGAAAGGATCGTGTGCAGGTTGTCCTTCTTCAACTGCAACATTGAAAGGAGGAATTGAGAATTTATTAAAATCTCACCTACCTGAGGTCAAAGAAGTAGTTGCTGAAACAGTATTTTAATTACAACCAGGAAAACATAGACTCTAGGTCTTTAGGTTTTACCCATTGACCCATTCTTTCCATCAACATAGCTTTCAATTCTTCTTCAGAATAGACATCTTTTCCTTTCTCATCATAGGTTAATATGCCTGCGGGTAATTCTACGGCTTGTACTTCCTTTGCAAAATATACGACACCGCCATCTTCAGTAGCAAGGCCTAAAATTGCTCCAGGTAAACCTTCAAAACCTTCTGGCCCCATAGATGGTATGATATCTACAGCAAACCAAGCGTAAATTCTAGTTGTATCGTTCATCTGCCAAATAGCCTTACGGCAGTTGTAACCACTAATTTCTCTTTTGCTATCCGTAATTTTCCAAGATCTTTCGTCCATTGTATCTTTAACATATGCAGGACTACCCCAAAGGTCCATCATGATGAATTTCTCACGTGAATTGCTATTTTGATATACTGTATTTCTAGTTGTTAAAAATTTCATCCAACCACCATCTACGGCTTCTTCTTCCTCAATGGGCCTGAACATGGAGGTAGTATCATTAAAATACAATTCGAAGTTTTCAATGCGGTACTTGTTTTCTTCAGTAACAAAATTCTTCATTCTTGGATTGTCGCCAAAACGTTTTTTGAGGTTTGTTTTTCTTTCATAAACAATCTTCCCTGTTGTTATAAATTGCGAGAAAACCTGGTTGGAAATAATGGTCAATGCAACAACCAGTAAAATTTTATTAATGCCAGCCTTTAAAATCATCTTCTTTTGCTTTACGATTATTGAATCTATAGTTCAGTTTTAACAAGAAATATCTGGATATGATAGTTGTCCTATAATCTTTAACAATGTTTCCATTTACCTCACGTTGCGCATTGATATTTTGATTAAGTAGGTCATTACCAATGATGGAAAGTGTTAAATTTTCGGTTGACAGGAACTTTTTACTGATTTCAGCATCCCAAACAAAATATTGGAAATCATAGAATCCTTCTCCTTTTTGAGAATTTTTGGTAAAGTTTCCTTCGGTTTTGATTACAAAACCAAATGGTAAAGTCCATTTTACACTTGCAGAATAATTCTGTGAGGTAAATGGAGTATTGGAAACTGAACTCAAAGAACTCATAGGATTGTTGTAAGCAACTGAAGAGTTCAATTCAATCTCGAGTGAATCCCATTGGAAATCTATTTCCATTGATGGCGTGATAGCGAAATTATCAGTTACATTCTCAAGTCCGCCTACAAAGTTTTTGTTACGAATAAACGACCCTTCCAAACTTGGTTGGAATTCAATTTTCTGATCCATGATTGGAAGACCTCCACCGACCCAACCAAATGCAGAGAAATTGCCATCTACATTTACAGTTTTAGATGTGGTTCGCCCAAACTGATCAAAATCAATTTCAGTTCCGAATGCATTATTAATGAGATTCATAGACGCCCCGGACCAAATATACTTTCCAGAAAGTGCATTCCAAGTATTGAAATTAATATTCAATTGATGTACATAATTTGGTTTTAAATCAGGATTTCCGATTTGAATGCGATTGGGATTGGTATTATCGGGAATAGGCTGTAAATCGCTAATTGTTGGTTGCTGAGAACTTGTGGTATAATTAACAGAAAAACGTTTACTCATGCTTGGTTTGAATTCATATTTGAATTTTGGAAGAATGTTGTTAATGTTTTGATTCACAATTGAATCCGTTATCAAATTGGTATTGTCAATCTGAATGTTTCTTACAAATGTTCCAATAGAGAAGTAATGTTTGAATGCTTCATAAACAAGTTCAGTACCTACCCTATTTTGCGTTCTTATATTGTCAAAGTTGTTGGATAAGTCTTGTCTTAAAACAGTATAATTTCCTGTGTAACCATCATAGGTTTCTTTATTTTGATTCGATAAACCGTATTCAAACAAATAATTTACATTTACTTTCCATTTTTTTGAAATGGGTTCAAAGTAACTAAAAGTGCCATAATGGCTTGTTGATGAATTGGTATTCGTTTTTTGCTGATTAATAGTATCCATTGGCAATAAGGCATACTTTGCCTCGGATAAGAGGTACCCTTCTGAACTGTTGTTGTTCATGTTTAAATCGTAGCGCACTTCCAGTTCCCGTCTTTTTTTCTTGAACTTTCGGTATAAACGTGTAGTGTTATTGAATTTAAATCCTTCCGAGTCATTGCTATTTAAAATAGAAGTCCTCAAGGAAGTGTCACCTATCGCTCCTGTAAAAGTTGAAAAATCAGTGCTTTCAGAAACTCCATTTTCGAATCTAAGGGATGGCTTAAACTCCAAGAAAGTAAGGGAATCAATTTGGCTTGTGAGTGTAATGTTGATATTGTGAGACTCATTTTTGGTATAGTTTCTTGTAGAGTCATCCGTAAAATAAGTAGTATCAGAAAGGAAATATTGAGATCTACTTGCTGAGCGAGAATCTAGGCGGTCATTGTAATATGAATAATTGAACAACAACTCTGTATTTCTATCTTTTCCGAATTTATCACTATAATAAATTCCAGCCTTTAATGTTTGAGGAACTCCGCTTGAGTTTTTATTGTTGTCAGGTTCCCAGAAATTACCATTTGCACCTGATTCATTACTTAAACCAAATTTATTCATATCACCTCTTCCGAAATTAGATCGTGGTGTATTGGATCCTAAAGCAAAAACAGAGATTTTTTGTTTGTTTGTAAATTTATTGAAGAGCAATTCACCTTCGTAAAAAGGACGTGAACCGAAGTAATTTTCTATCGGTGTGAGCGCTAAATCTGAAGCACCTGAAACCCGACCAAAATAGCCTTTTTTAGCTTCTTCTTTGAGTTTTAAATCCAAGATGTTTTGTTCGTTTTCAGAACCACCAATGGTTTCACTATCTTTCTTTTTGTAGATTTGAACGGTCTCTACGCCATCCGCCGCAAGGTTTTTTGTTGCAATAGTTGGGTCAGACCCAAAGAATTCGTCACCATCGACCAGAACTTTGTCGATTGCTTGGCCTTGGGAAGTAATATTTCCATCTTTATCTACCTTAATTCCAGGTAGCTTCTTAAGTAAATCCTCTACAACTGCACCCTCGGCAACTTTAAATGAATCAGCAACATAAACCAAAGTATCGCCTTTATAGTAGATGGGATTTTTATTTGCATAAATTAGAATTTCACCCAACTCTTTGGTTTTATTCGGCATTTTTATGTTACCTAAATCTATTAAGTTGTTGTCCTTTTCTCCGAAAACAAATACTTTTTTATCTTCAAATTTGGGGTGAGAAATGATCAGTGTAAAAGTGTCAACGCCTAAATTTTTTATTGAGAATTGACCATTTGCACTGGACCGATTAAAACCCACCATAATCGAATCCCGCATACGAACAGCCATTACAAGGGCATTTTCCAATGGTTCAGTACCCGTAGAATCAAAAATATTTCCTTTGATTTCAACTTGCTGAGCGAAGCCTGTATGCACAATAAAAACAAATAAGAATCCAATTAACTTGGTAAGATTTTTCATCTATAGAAATTTAATAGAAAGCAATATTAACCATTTTATATGATAGGTATAAACAGTTAAATCACTAAACAGTTTAAAATCCCGAAAAATTAAGGCTTAACAATTAATTTAAACCCTTTACCATGGACATTCATGATTTCTATGGCAGGATCTTCTTTTAACATTTTTCTTAGCTTGGCAATATATACGTCCATACTTCTGCCATTGAAATAATTATCGTCTCCCCAAATGGCTCTAAGTGTGGCTTGACGGTCTAAAATTTCATTTTCATTTTTAACCAATAACTTTAAAAGTTGGTTTTCTTTAGTTGTAAGCTTTTTATCACCACTAATTAAATGAAGCATTCTTAAATGAGGTTCAAATGATATACTTCCAATTTTCAGCATTTCATTTTCTTGGGAATTATTCGGGACCGCCCTTCGCATTATGGCATTAATTCTTGCTAACAATTCTTCCATAGCAAATGGCTTTGTCAAATAATCATCAGCACCAATAGCAAATCCCTCCAATTTATCCTCTTTCATTGCTTTTGCAGTTAAAAACAAAATCGGAATATTTTTATCTATTTCTCTGATTTCTTTGGCCAAGGTGAAGCCATCCATTTCAGGCATCATTACATCTAAAATACAAAATGAGAACTCACCGGAAACAAATTGTTCGAATGCCTTTTTACCATTTTTAGCCAATGTAACATTTAGACCTTTTGATTTTAAAAATGCTTGAAGCAGATTGCCTAGATTTTCATCGTCCTCTGCTAAGAGAATATTGAGTTGATTTAACATATGTCGTAGTCATTAATTGTAATTATAAATTCGGATCCAACCCCAAATTTGCTTTTCACTTTTATGTCCCAATTGTTCAGATCGGCTATCGCTTTTACGTAACTCAGCCCTAGACCAAATCCTTTTACATTGTGAACATTTCCAGTTGGTACCCGATAAAGTTTGTCAAATATCTTTGCCAAATGTTCTTTCTTTATACCGATTCCGTCATCTTTAACGCTAAGCATTAGCTTTTTATTTTCTTCGAAAAGACTGATTCGTATATTAGGTACTTCTTTGCTGTATTTCACCGCATTATCAACCAAATTCTGAAAAATATTGGTGAAATGAACTTTATCAGTGTAGAGTTCAATGGATTCTTTAGGTAATTCAACAAAAATATCTCCGCCAGTTTGATGTATTCTAAATCGGGCATTTTCAATAACTTCAATGAGAATTGGATTTATTAAAAATGCTTCTTTTTTGAGTTTCAACTCACCACGATCAATAACTGCACTTTGTAAAATTCTCTCCACAAGAACACCAAGACGTTTGTTTTCATCCTGAATCATCTTTACAAAAGGTGTAATCTGTGCTGATTTTTCACCAACCATATCTTTGTCATTCATTGCCTCACAAGCCAGAGAAATTGTTGAAATTGGTGTTTTAAACTCATGCGTCATATTGGAAATAAAATCATTTTTCATTTCTGATAGTTTTGACTGAGCAAGTATTGTTTTAAATTGAAAAATCAATGCCACGATAATCAACACAACCAGCGTTAAACTAGCGAGTAAGGAGCCCCACATCTCTTTAAAAATAAAAGCACTTTTATTTGGAAAGAATATGTGTAAATGTAAATTGTCGTCTAAAATATTACTTGGAAAGAGTGAAGCGCTTTGTGTTTTAGTGGTATCTAGTTGGGAATTATAATTTTGAGGAGAAGATTTAAAATTAACAGGCACCCCGTCTTCATCAGTAATCATAAAGCGGTATTTTTTGGGTAAATTGTCATTAGCCAGCTCATCACGAATAATGGAATCGAGAAAAACTACATCAATTCGTTCATCGGGATTTTGATAAACATTATTTCTAAAAGCCTCTATCATCATCTCATTAATGAACTTGGCTTTTTTGAAAATTTGTTGTGTTACCCTTTGATCTAATTGTATTGAAATTTGAGAACTATCAGAATTTCCGATTGCTTTCCGCTCATTGTTGAAAAGATCCCTAAGTTGTCTAACATCTTTTGCTAAAACTTTCTGTTCTGTGGTTAATCCAGTTATAGTATCATATGCTTTACCTCGTATTATCAAGTACTTTTTAATTTCACCATTATCGAACATGGAAGTATCTTGTATCGAAATGGATTGCTCTGAGGACATTAAATTTTGAAATTCTTCCTTCAATACATCTTTATATTGTTTACTGAAATCCCGGTTTACAATATGCATATACCTTCTCAAATCTTCAGCCTTTTCATGGTGAATAGCTATACGTTCTATTGAGGTTGAAAGTGTCGATTTGAATTCTGTATGTTTTCTATCATACAACTGGGCCGTTTGAAAGGCTTGAGTCACTAATAAGGCTAGTAGTGCTATAATTACCACCACTACAACCCTAGACATTCTGATTTTTGAGACCATTACAGTTAACGAAAATAAGCAGCATGAAGCGAGCATTTATAGGCTTAACTTTTTTTAACATGAGTGATTTTGATTATCCTTGATTATAAGTAGTCAATAATTAATGTACATTTTCGTTTCTTCAATTGAAATAATCTTAAATCAAGATTGTACATTCGCATTAATGACCCTTCGTAGGATTTTGTGTGTTATGCTTTTGCTCTTATTTTCAGGGGGAGGATTTGCGCAATATTCCAGTTATCGGACTGTGAAGTTAGCAACACCTTGTATTGACATTAAAATAGATTCATTTTCAGTTTACGCAAGCAGTTTTGAAGTTTATTGTGCTGGTGAAAAATTAAGCAAGGATAATTATACAATCCATTATTTAAAATCATTGTTTTCATGTCAATTGGTATGTGAAGATTCTTTAGAATTAAGATTCCGCGTTTTTCCAATGGATTTATCTAAAATCTATCAGTTTCAAGACACTTCAATAATTTTTAATGAATTGAAGGATGACCGAGAAAAGTTCATGCAAACTGACATTTACACAGTCGAAGACGTTTTTGGTGGTTCAACCATTTCGAGAAATGGCAGTATTTCAAGAGGCGTAACGTTCGGAAACAATCAAGATTTAGGAATTAACTCATCTTTGAACTTAGAACTTTCGGGGGAAATTGGACCCAATCTCAAATTACTTGCATCTGTTTCAGACGATAATCTTCCCATCCAACCAGATGGCAACACCAATAAATTGCAGGAATTTGATCAAGTATTTGTTCAAATTTATAATGATAATATCAAGTTAATTGCAGGTGATTTTTGGCTTTATAGACCCACGGGTTATTTCATGAATTACAGAAAAAGAGCTCAAGGATTATCGCTTAATTATCATTGGGGAGAAGATTCAACAAGTGGTTGGCAAACGCAAATTAATGGTGCCTTGTCTAAAGGGAAATTTGCTCGTCAAATCATACAAGGAATAGAGGGCAACCAGGGACCCTACCGATTGACGGGAAATGAAAACGAACCATTTATTATTGTTTTATCCGGAACAGAACGTGTTTTTATTGATGGAAGACAGCTTTCACGAGGTCAAGAATTTGATTATGTTATCAATTACAACACTTCGGAGGTGACCTTTACCTCCAAAAATTTGATTACAAAAGATTCTAGGATAGTAATTGAATTTCAGTACTCCGATCAAAATTATGCGAGATCTTTAACACAAACATCAACCAGTTACCATTCTGAAAATTTTAGTTTTTGGTTAAATGCATATGCCGAACAAGATGCAAAAAACCAAACTTTACAGCAGGATTTGTCTGATTCTCAAAAACTATTGCTTTCTCAAATTGGAGACTCTTTGACACTTGCAAGAGCCAACAGTATCGATTCAATAGGATTCATCGATAACCAAGTATTGTATAAAATGATTGATTCTTTAGGCTTTGACTCGGTTTTAGTGTATTCCGTAAACCCTGATTCTGCATTTTATCGTGCAGTGTTTACTTATGTTGGACCGGGAAAAGGAGATTACATTTTCAGTAATTTCAATGCTTTAGGAAGGGTTTACAAATGGGTAGCGCCTATTGGAGGTGTTTCACAGGGTGATTATATTCCTTCAAGAGTCATTATAACTCCAAAAAAGAAACAAATGCTTTCTTCCGGAATGGAATGGAAACTCGGTAAGTATCTCAAGCTAAAATCAGAATTCGCAGCAACAACTAATGATTTGAATACCTTTTCTTCCTTTGACAGACAAGATGATAATGGCTTTTCTAATTATACAAAGCTAATAGGCACGATACCATTAGTTTCAAAATTGGGAAATCCATTGTTTCTTGAGACCTATTTTGAATTGGAAGCTTTAAATAAAAATTTTAGCCCAATTGAACAATACCGGGCTGTCGAATTTGATCGGGATTGGAACACAAGAAATAAAGGCTATTTAGGAAATCAAATTTCAACAGCTTTAGGAGCAACATTGAAAAGTCAGTTGAATGGTTCCATAAACCTTGCTGCTCAGCAATACGCTGTTGGAAAAGATTATTTAGGATTACGCGCAGCAACAGATGGTAGATGGAAACAAAAAGGGTTCAATGCAGTCTGGGATGGTAGTTTTTTATCATCATCAGCCTTACAAGAAAATCAATTTTTAAGACATAGAAGCGATATTTC
>CANJNE010000105.1 GCA_947475275.1 Flavobacteriales bacterium
GTTGCAGGATTGGATGATCCGTATCCACTTGGTGAAATGGAAGGGGTAGCGCGCTCGTATCCTGGAAGAGTAATAGATTTTGCGGTGGAGGCAGGAATATTAAATCAAAATGAGGCAGATGCAATTTGGTATGATAATGTTTTGAGGTGGATCGGGGTAAGTGAAGACGAAATGAAACAAAAGTTGTTTTTGAAATAATATGAATTGATTAAAAAAACATGAACGAAGAACTTCTTAAATATATCGAATTTGCAGTTGCTGATGGTTCAATTACTGAAAAAGAACGGACAATAATTTTTAAGAAAGCGCAAGAATTAGGTGTAGATATTGATGAAGCAGAAATGATACTCGAAGGTCGTCTTCATCAAGTGTTAAGTCAAAAACAAAGTAATTCGGAAGAAAATAACAAAGCTAATCCTGCATTTACCAATTCAAACGCAGAAACTTCGAATCCTTTAAAATGTGCAAATTGCAATGCATTTTATGAGTCTTTTGCGACACTTTGTTCCTATTGTGGCTACGAGTTTACAAATCTTAATGCAAACAGTTCTGTTAAGACGCTCCATCAGAAACTAATGGAAATTGAAAGTAAAAGAGTTATAGATGATAATCCATTTAAAGCATTCGGTGCGATGATGATGAAGAATTTGAGCGGTTCTCACCATGATGAAGTGGATATGCAAAAAATGGAGCTTATACGATCGTTCCCAATTCCAAATACTAAAGAAGATTTATTGGAGTTTTTTACTTTGGCACTTCCTGAGGCTACAGTGAAAATAAGAAAATTTTTAGGATTGACCTATCAGGAGGACAAAACAAAGGATGCGATTAAAAAAGTATGGTTAATGAAATGTGAGCAAATCATTTTAAAAGCAAGATTTGCCATGAAGGATGATCCGCAAACACAGGAAATAATAGAACAATACGCTCAACAATTAAAAATCTGAACAAATTAGTGTTTTGTTTCATTAAGCTGAATATATTAAAAAATAATAAATGGCAGTAAAACCTACAATTCCAAAAGGTACTAGAGATTTTCTTCCTGATGAAGTTGCCAAAAGGAATTATATCTTTAACACCATTCGTCTTTCATTCCAAAAATATGGTTTTCGACCTATTGAAACACCATCTTTTGAAATGTCATCAACCTTAATAGGGAAATATGGAGATGAAGGCGACCGGCTTATCTTTAGAATTCTTAATTCAGGAGATAAACTCTTAAAAGCAGATGTAAATGCTCTCGAAAATAGGGAGTTGCCTAAATTTTCCAATTCGCTATCCGAGAAAGCATTGCGTTATGATTTAACGGTTCCTTTTGCAAGGTTTGTTGTTCAGCATCAAAATGAATTGGCATTCCCATTTAAGCGTTATCAAATTCAACCTGTTTGGCGCGCAGATCGGCCACAGCATGGAAGATATCAAGAGTTTTATCAATGTGATGCTGATGTTGTAGGATCTGAATCCTTGATCTATGAAATAGATTTTGTATTGCTTTTTGATGAAGTGCTTTCTGCCTTGAAAATTCCCGATTTTACCATTAAAATCAATAATCGAAAAATCCTAACAGGAATTGCAGAAGTAACAGGTGAATCAACTCGAATTATTGATTTAACTGTGGCCTTGGATAAATTGGATAAAATCGGTGCAGATGGAGTAATAAACGAATTGCGCGCTAAGGGAATTTCAGAATCATCCATTCAAAAAATGAAACCATTATTTTCAATAACCGGCCAAAATGAGGAAAAACTGAAAGTCATGAAAACTTTCTTAACCTCAAGTACAGTTGGGCAAAAAGGAATTGAAGAATTGGAATACATCATAAATACCGTAAATGAACTTGGTTTAAATCGTGCAAATTTAGATGTTGATTTTACACTTGCAAGGGGTCTAAATTACTACACTGGCGCTATTTTCGAAGTAAAGGCGAATGGAGTTAATATGGGAAGTATTTGTGGAGGTGGAAGATATGATAATTTAACAGAGACTTTTGGACTTAAAAATATGTCCGGTGTTGGAATTTCTTTTGGAGCAGATCGAATTTATGATGTACTTGATGAATTGGAATTATTCCCTACTGAGTCTGAAAATATCTTGCAAGTTATGTTCGTAAATTTCGGCACGAAGGAGCAACAAAGGAGTTTGAAATGGGTGCAGCAATTAAGAAGTATTGGTGTTTCATGTGAGTTATATCCTTCATCCAATAAACTGCAAAAACAAATGAAGTATGCGAACGATATCAAGGCCAAATTTGTTGCTTTGATTGGAGAAGAAGAATACGAAAACAATAGTATTCAGTTGAAAAATATGGAAACAGGTGAACAGTCTTCGACTGATCTCAATGGACTTTTGAAAATGTTCAAATAGCGATTTAAAAGTAAGAGATGAAAAACTTTACAATAAATAATCAATGGGTAACGATTGATGAATTATCAGAAATAATCGAAGAAGGTTATTTGCTAGTTTTAGGTGAAAAAGCCAAATTAGCTATTCAAACTTGCCGTGATTATTTAGATAGAAAAATGGATTCTAAAGTAGAAATTATCTATGGGGTAAATACAGGTTTTGGTTCTCTTTGTGACACGGTAATATCTCCTGAAAATTTAGAGCAATTGCAAGTGAACTTGGTGCGTTCCCACGCTTGTGGATTAGGAGCAGAGGTTCCTCAATTTTTAGTGAAACGTATGCTTTTATTAAAGATTTTAAGTCTAGCACATGGGAATTCCGGGGTTCAATTGGAGACAGTAGAAAGATTAATTTTTTTCTACAATAATGATATTCTTCCCATAGTATATGAACAGGGAAGTTTGGGAGCTTCTGGAGATTTAGCACCACTTGCACATTTATCGCTTCCTCTAATTGGAGAAGGAGAAATCTACTATAATGGAAAAAAACAGAATGCTAAAGAGTTGGCTACTCAACTAGGTATTCAACCTATTCGCTTAAAATCAAAAGAAGGGCTTGCACTATTAAACGGAACGCAGTTTATGGGAGCATATTTATCTTTTGCCGTTGAAGAAGGAAAAAAGTTGTGGGCAAAATGGAATCATATTGCTGCGCTATCCATTGACGCCTATCATGGAAGATCAAATCCTTTCGATGATAATGTGAATCAAATTCGCAAACAAGTTGGCCAAATAGAAACAGCAAAACATATTAGAGAATTGCTCTCAGAAAGTGAAATTTGTTCGCTTCCAAAGCAACATGTTCAGGATCCTTACGCCTTCCGTTGTATACCTCAAGTGCATGGTGCTTCCAAGGATACAATCGATTATGCCTATCAAATAGCTGAAAGGGAAATAAATGCAGTTACCGACAACCCTACAATTTTTCCCGAAGAGGACGCTGTGGTATCCGCTGGGAATTTTCATGGCCAACCTTTGGCTTTGGTTATGGATTTTCTAGCTATTGCTCTTGCTGAATTAGGAAGTATATCGGAAAGAAGGGTTTACAAATTGATTTCAGGAACTCGCGGTTTACCAGCATTTTTGGTTGCCAATCCCGGTTTAAATTCTGGATTTATGATTCCTCAATATGCCGCGGCATCAATTGTGAGTCAAAACAAACAATTGTGTACACCGGCCTCAATTGATTCAATAGATTCTTCAAATGGACAAGAAGATCACGTGAGTATGGGTGCTAATGCAGCTACTAAGCTTTTCAGAATTGTTGAGAATTGTTATAGTATATTAGGAATAGAACTAATGAATGCTGCTCAAGCCATTCATTTCAGGCAACCACATAAAACTGCATTAAAATTAGAGGAATTACTTTCTGCATACCGAGAATATGTTCCTTTCGTTGAGAATGATACCTATTTGCATCCGTTAATGACAAAAAGTGCCAATTTTGTAAAAACAAATAATTTTCAAAATGATTGATTTCCAAAATGAAACAGAATTCGAGCGAATTCAAAAACCAAAAAGACCAACCTTCCTTTTGGTTCTTTGTATATTAAGTTTTATTTATATCGGTCTGAGCTGGATATCAACTCTTGCGTCAATTATTTCAGGACCTTTAAATGATGGACAACTCAATGTGCAACGCGTTGAGATTGCAAAAGCCCTTGAGCCTCTGAAAAATTCAGGAGAAAGTTCGATTGCCGAAACGTTAAACACATTGATAAGAATGACAGAAGGTATTAATGAAAATTTTTACGCTTTTAATTTGGTTTATATCGTTGTAATAGCACTGGGATTTATTTCCGTATTGTTTATGTTTCAGGGTAAAAAATTAGGTTTTCATCTTTACATAGGATATGGCTTATTCAATATTTTAAGATATTATCTCTTCCTTCCAGCAGCTGATATCATTTCCTTTTTAATTGTCTGGGAATTATTTTTTGCATCCCTTTTCACAATTCTATACTCAAGAAATTTGCATTGGATGGATAATTGAGTTTAATTTTCACAGCTCGTTTTTCGGTTTATTGCGCTTAGGATAATCCCTTACGTTTAGCTATCTTTGCACCCAAATTTATAATGTAATATGATTGCTGTAAATAATCTTTCTCTTCAATTTGGTAAACGCGTACTTTTTGATGAGGTGAATGTCAAGTTCGTTAATGGAAACTGCTATGGTGTTATCGGTGCCAATGGTGCAGGTAAGTCAACGTTTTTGAAAATATTAACCGGTGAACAAGATCCTACAACTGGAAGGGTAGAGTTAGAGCCAGGAAAAAGAATGGCAGTGCTAAAACAAAATCACTTTGAATTCGATCATTGTGAAGTTTTGCAGACTGTAATCATGGGCCATAAAAGGCTTTATGAAATCATGACTGAGAAAGATGCACTTTATGCTAAACCAGATTTTTCAGAGGATGACGGAATGCGCACTGCAGAATTAGAGGGTGAATTTGCAGATTTAGAAGGATGGAATGCAGAAACAGATGCAGCGTCGCTTCTTAGTAACCTCGGTATTGAAGAGTCTAAACATTATTTAAAAATGGAGGAACTTTCTAATAATTTGAAAGTTCGCGTTTTAATTGCACAGGCTCTTTTTGGAAACCCAGATGTTCTCGTTCTAGATGAGCCTACCAATGACCTTGATTTGAAAACTATTGGGTGGTTAGAAGATTTTTTATTGGATTTTAGAAATACAGTTATTGTTGTTTCACACGACAGACACTTCCTGGATACGGTCTGTACGCACATATGTGATATTGATTTCAGTAAATTAAATTTATTCACTGGAAATTACTCTTTCTGGTATCAATCTTCACAGTTGGCAGCAAGACAGCGTTCAGATAAAAACAAGAAAGCTGAGGAAAAGAAAAAAGAATTGATGGAGTTCATCTCTCGTTTTTCTGCCAATGCAGCGAAATCGAAACAAGCTACGAGTAGAAGAAAAATGCTGGATAATTTGAATATAGAAGAAATTCAGCCTTCGAGCCGTAAATATCCTGGAATTACTTTTCACCAAGAACGAGATGCAGGAAATCAAATATTATCCATAGAGTCATTGAGTAAAGCTCATGACGGCAATAGTTTGTTCAAGGATGTTACAATAACCGTAAATAAAGGTGATAAGATTGCTTTCATCTCAAAGAATTCCATCGCATTAACAGCCTTTTTTGAAATTTTATCTGGGAATGTTAAACCCGATTCTGGGGCTTTCACTTACGGGACAACCATTACCACTGCATATTTACCTAACGATAATCATTCTTATTTCCAAGACAAACTGCCATTGATCGATTGGTTGCGTCAGTATGCGCAAACTGATGAAGAACGAGAAGAAGTTTATTTAAGAACTTTCCTAGGTAGAATGCTATTCACAGGGGAGGAAGCTTTGAAAACTGCTAATGTGCTTTCAGGAGGTGAAAAAGTGAGATGTATGCTTTCCAAAATGATGCTAGCGAAAGGTAATCTATTGTTAATGGATGAACCCACCAATCACTTAGATTTGGAATCTATTACAGCATTAAATAATGGAATGGCTGAATATCAAGGTACTATTTTGTTTACCTCTCATGACCATGAGTTGGTAAACACTGTTGCGAATCGCATTATTGAAATAACACCTAAAGGTATAATTGATAAAATGATGCCTTATGATGATTATTTGACAGATTCGAAAATATTACAGTTGCAGCAAGAGATGTACGTCTAATTTGATGTGTTTTGGTTCCAAAAAGGAGTTTTTATTTCCGTCACCTGTTAATCAGCTTTCTAAGGGATATTGACATTAAAGGTTTTCGAAAATTGTCACTAATGGCACCCAAACTTCTTATTCCAAATCCTGATAAATTGGGCAAATATATTCTTAAAACCATAAATGGTTATCAGCTGCTTATTGATCCAAAAAATGATTCTGGTGTTGAGCAAAGTTTGCACGAAACGGGAGCCTATGAGAAAGGTATGCTTAATTTCTTGTCCAAAAATTTAAATGAAGGAGATGTATTCGTTGATGTGGGAGCAAACATTGGATTACTTTCTTTACATGCTGCAAAAATCGTCAGGGACAGTGGAAAGGTTTTAGCATTCGAAGCACATCCTGAAACGGTGAAAATTCTTCAGGTGAATAAGGAATTAAATCAAAATCTTAATATTCAGATTTATCCCGTTGCATTAGGTTCAGAAAAAGGAAATGCTTTAATTTTCAATGATTCAGAATCCAATAGAGGTGGAGCCTCAATGGTCAGGAGCCATTCAAATAGCACCGGTATTGAAGTTAATGTGGAGAGATTAGACGATGTTCTAGATGCTTCAATTATTCCCAAAATAATAAAAATTGATGTAGAGGGTTTTGAGTTGAATGTTTTACATGGCGCTATCAGAACAATTCAAGCAACTAAGCCCATTTTATTAATTGAGGCGTCAGATAAACAAGAAAAAAACGAAGAAATAATTTCCTTTTTGAACCAAATTCATCCCTACAGGATGCATAAATTCTCAAAAGGAAAAGAACGAAAATCTAAGTGGATCGAAATAAATGACTTAAAAGATATCCCGCTTCACGACAATTTGATTTTTCTTCCTTAAAGTTTTGCATTCTAATACTTATTTTTGATTCAAAATCTTTAGTATGCTTCATTATTTTCTTTCTGTAGAACATCCAAATCAGCAATATTTGAATATTAAGATTGAGTTTGATACTCCTGAAAATGAATTCATTTTTAAAATACCTAGCTGGCGTCCAGGTCGATATGAATTGGGCAATTTTGCAAAGAATATAAAAGGGTTAAAAGTATACGACGAGAAAAATTCTATTCTTTCTGCAATAAAACAAACAAAAGATTCTTGGTTTTTAAATACAAGTGAAACGAAGAAGATACGAGTTGAATACAGCTATTATGCTTCAGAATTAAATGCTGGGTCTACATTTGTTTCACCTAACCAATTGTACGTCAATCCAGTAAATTGCTTTTTGTATGCTGATTCCTTATCTGAGGAGGAAATGGCAGTACATTTAAATATCAATGCATCTTGGAAAATCGCATGTGCACTTCCAAACAATGAAAATGTACTTTATTTCAAAAATTTTGATCAGTTGGCTGATTCTCCTTTTATTTGTTCGCCATCCTTACAACATCAAACTTATAATTCTGGAAATTGTACTTTTCATATCTGGATCAATGGCGAAGCTAAACCTGAATGGGAGCGTTTAATCAAAGATTTTAAAGCCTTTTCTGATAAGCAAATCGAAAAGTTCATGGAATTTCCAGTAGAAGAATACCATTTTCTGATTCACGTTTTACCATATAAAGCTTATCATGGCGTAGAACATACTGCTTCAACTGTAATAACTATTGGACCTTCAACTGAATTGTTTCAATCCTATTATAAGGAGCTTTTAGGAGTTTCGTCTCATGAATTGTATCATACTTGGAATGTGAAATCCATTCGTCCCATAGAAATGCAGCCGTATGACTTTTCAAAGGAGAATTATTCTCGCCTGGGTTATATCTGTGAAGGCATTACCACTTACATGGGGGATCTCTTTTTATTAAAAAGCAATGTATTTTCATTGAATCAATATTTGGAGGAAATGAAAGTTCAACTTCAGAAA
>CANJNE010000106.1 GCA_947475275.1 Flavobacteriales bacterium
CTTCGTCTATTTTCTATTGCTCGCAATCTTGAAAAGCTCATGTGCTGTTTATATCCAGGCGTATCTTGCCACCAGCCATCATTTGTCATGACACAAATAAGTGAAGCATCCTTTTTACATTGTGCCGCGCAAAATGCTCCATAAATCGATTCATAACAAATTACTGGAGCAATTGAGACACCTTTATTATCATAAATTTGAGGCTCTTTCTCACTTCCCATTGTGCCAGATGCACCGCCTTGATCAATAGACATTTGTTCTAAAAATGGAAACCAATCCGTAAAAGGTACTTTCTCAACACCCAAGACAAGTTTACTTTTATGAACGAATTGAGGATAGACTTTTTTGTCGATAAGAACAGATGTATTGTAGACCTCATAAAAACCGCCTTGTCCATCTGGTCTCGATGCAATCGAATTGGGTTTGATGAAATTCTTGTAACTGATTGCTCCAATCAATAAACTGGCATTATATGGTTCAAGTCTGCTAAGAATGTACTTGTAAAAATCTTCATCTTGAAGTTCATTCTCAATTATACCTTGACCAATTGCAGTTTCTGGTGCTAGAATTAATTTGGTTTCCGGTGTAGCTTTACTGATACCCAGATCCATCATTTTGGTGATTTGTTCTTCAAAGGGAGAAACAAATTTCTCGTTGTAGGGATCTATGTTAGGCTGAATAAGCACCACTTCGTATGGTTCCAATTTTTCTTCATAGTTATAATAAACTACAAGTGATGCCGTTAACGGCAACATCAATGAAAGTAGAAATCCAATACCCATCTTGGAATTAAGCGCTTTTTTATTTCGATGTAAGAGAAAATTCTTCAACCAGAAGAATCCCAAAATGTTCACTGTCAATATCCAAATACTTCCACCCTCAACTCCTGTAATGCTGTACCATTGAATAAGCTGTGGTGTAATGGAAAAGTAATTTCCAAGAGTCAACCATGGCCAAGAAAGTTCCCAATAAAAATGAGCGTGTTCGAAGCCAATCCAAATCACCAAAAGTGCTAAATAACCTATTTTTTTACCTAAATGTTTTTTTGAATAATGAAACAGTTGAAATGCCAAACTCATGAAAAGCGCATTCAAGGTAAAGGCCATATAGGCCCCGCCTGGACTAGCATATCCTACCCAATATGTGGTTCCAACATTAAATATGATAAATGTAATGTAACTGTGGATAAAGAGTTTGCCCGAACGATAACGGTGTTGTGAAATATCATTTTCGACAAAAATTAAAGGTATCCATGCTAAAAAAATCAAAGGCGTTATGCTACCTGAATAAGGAAATGAAATAACCATCAGTATACCACTTAGTATACTTAATAAATACCGTTGTATTTTCGTTAATTTGAGCACGCTATCTAAAAAAAGAAAGGACCAGAAAGGTCCTCTCAATTTATTTTTAATCCATTATTTGAAAACAATCATCATCTCTACACGACGGTTTTTCTGTCTTCCTTCTGGAGTATCATTAGAGGCTACAGGCATTGTTTCTCCAAAATATAGAGTGCTAAAGCGCGTTGCATCAATGCCTTGTTGAACCATAAAGTTTTTCACAGCTTCAGCACGTTTTTTAGACAATATCAAATTCTTTTGATCATCACCAACATTATCTGTGTGTCCTGAAATTTGTAATCCCCAACTTCCTTTCTTTTTTAAAACATCTGCCAGTTCTGTTAATGACGGAAGAGATGTTTCTTTAATTATGTCTTTACCGGTTTCGAATTCTAAATTATCAAAAGCAGTTTTCAAAATTTCTTCAACTTCTTTTTCAATTTCTGGACACCCTTTATTTGCTATGGTACCAGGCGTTACAGGACAATCATCATCTTTATCCAATACACCATCATTATCTGTGTCTTGATAAGGACAACCTTTATTGGCAATTGGTCCAGCTAAATTAGGGCAGTCATCATTTTTATCTAACAATCCATCATTATCAGTATCTGGCCAAGGACATCCTTTATTTTCTTTAGGACCGTATTGGTTTGGACAATCATCTAAGAAATCAAATAAACCATCCTTATCAGTGTCTGGGCAACCTTGATTGGACAAAGGCCCTGCATTATCAGGACAAGCGTCGTCTTCATCTTTAATACCATCATTATCGCGGTCAGGACAACCATTGAATATTTTTAAACCAGCAATTTCTGGACAATCATCTTTAGGATCGATAATACTGTCATTGTCAGTGTCCGGACAACCATTGTAAATTTTCAAGCCTGCCAAATCTGGACAATCGTCCTCTCTGTCTGGGATTTTATCACCATCTGTATCAGGACATCCTTGGAATTCAGTTAATCCGGCGTTATCAGGACAAGCATCAGATCTGTCTGGAATTTTGTCTCCATCTTTATCCGGACATCCCTGAAATTCAGGTAGACCTGCTTCAAGTGGACATGTGTCTTCTGAATCTTGAATTCCATCACTGTCTGTATCAGGACAGCCTCTAAACGACCAAATTCCAGGAACGTCGATACATATGTCCATTTCATCAGAAACTTTATCCAAATCTAAATCATCCGGTGCAGTGTAAAGTACAGGAACTCTTAAACCGGCATAAAGTGCGGCTCCATTAACCTTTTTTCCAGAAGCGAACAAAAATCCAAAGTCATTTACACCTATAGTAAGTGGTCCAAGACGGGTGCCGATTCCCGCTTTAAATCCTGTGTATTTATTGTAAGATAGTGGAAGATGTAATCCAAACCATGCATGGTCGAAACTTGGTGTAATTGCAATTTGGTTTGGTACACGCACCCTATTCGGATTTTGACGGTTTTGAATGCTAATCATTCCAGTTGCATTCACATAAAACCATTTCCAAATGTGGTAATCGAATTGCAAACTTACAGCCGTTGGCAAGTTCATGAAGAAAGTGCTTCCTGGATTTTCAGCTGCTGTCCAACCATTTGTTTGGTCGTTAATTAGTGAATCGATTACTTGGTCAGCCCCTAAAAGACTAGAAACAGTGTCAAAAACTTGAAGATTGAATAATTTGGTTGTATTCACTGAGAAGTCTCTACTGATACCACCTTTAGTGAATTTCATTCCTCCGATATCTAAAATTGATATTCCGGCTCGGATTTTATACTTTTCCTGATCCTGGCGCCAAATATTCGTTTTGCCATCCATGTCATACTTATATTCCTTCCAATCTGGACGCCATTCGTAAACAAAACCTAAGTCCAAACCTAAGCCAAATTTAGAAGAGGATTTCATAACTGATTCTCCATCAAGAATCCCAGTCGAATAACCATATGAAAAGTCACCCGATAAATATTGAGATGTATCGGCATTGAACAAGTTGTAATTAAAATTCTTGGTGTGAAAGTATGCAGCTGTATAACCCGAAAGCCATTTTGCTTTACCGCCGAATTTCATAAAGTGTTCACCATCATCTTTCAAAACCTGAGAATAGATTATACCATACTCCATCCAACTCATGTGGTTGAAGTCCAATAATTTCTCATTAAATTTTTGGTTCCAAAGACTTGGTAAGTCCAAATCATTTTCACCCAAAACGGCAAGCTTAGGGTCAACATCATCGATATTTGTGATGGTTCTAAATTTTACAGCAGCACCAATCGCAATTTTAGGATTGATATGAAACATAAAATTCAAAACATCTACTTGTACATTATTATAAATACCAAGAAGTTTCTTGGAGTCTACATCATAGTTTTTGGTGAAATAACGATCAAAAAACGTAGAATCTGGGTTCATCCATGATGAATAATTGGTGTCTAAAAAAGATTTATACCACCATTTAGGCATGTCCTTAGTATCGAAAGACAACGCATTTGTCCAGAGTGATGAGTTGAAACTTCCTAAATTTACATCCACTACAAAGCGACTATCTACGAAGCTTGCAGGTTGTATATCAGTATTCATTACCCCACCATAATTACTGCTGTGTACACCTAAATAATTTTGTGATAAAACACCAAATTGAAAGGAAACAATTAAGACTAATGTACTGAGTATTTTTTTGTTCATGATTCTAGATTTAATTAAGCTTTTTTTCAGCAACCTTGTATTGAATTATATATTTATCGACGACTGTGGTTAAAATTAATGTTCCCTCAAGAAGATTCAGCTGTGCTTTTAGAGAACCTTCATAGGAATCATCCGAAACCATGCGGCCATTTGAGTGGTGTAAATATACGTTATTTTCTATTCCGTCTATTGCTATGATGTAATAGGAATTGTTCAATAGAATTCCTGATGCGTATTCAATTTGATTGAAGTTCTTTTTAATATTTCCAATTGTAAATCCTGTTGCATCCATCAAAGTTACACCATCATTTCTGCCCGCGGCCACCAGTGGATTCGAACAGCCGTAATAACTTCTGAAAAGTATACCATTGGTGGCAGGTTGGATCGCACTTTCAACTCCTTTCTGGTCAAAGCGACTTAGACCATTTGACCCTCTGCAGAATATGCCAATTTCATTAGATTCAATTACACCAAGGGAACCTTTACTTATGGTAAATGATCGATGTTCAGCTTGCCGCTCCAAATCAAACATTTTGAATTGGTTATCGCTTCTAACTCCAATAAATAACTTACTCTGACTTACCCAAATATCGAAGGGAGCTGTAATTTTTTCTATTCCACTACCAAAACTATACACTAATAATCCATTGGTGCCATAAACATTAATATTGCCTGACGCATCAGGGTATGCAAAGTACATTTTATTTTTCCATTCATATGATACAGCTTGCTGAATAGGACTGTTTGAAACATTAACAACACCACCCGCTGCATAATTTCCTGCTTTATCGATAAGATGTATCCCACTACTACATGTCACCAAAAGTGTTTGGAGTTGCTCTAGATATCCTATTTGTCCAACTATTTTAGAACCCAAGTTTTTAACCCATTGCAACTTTCCGCCATTATAATAGATCAGTTCATTTGTTGCTGTTGCTACAGCTACATTCCCACTGCCATTAAAAGTGAAAAAGTCTTTTATGTTGGAATCAATGTTGATGGTAAGTGCATTTGAATTTCCTGAAGAATTTTCTTCTGAATTAACATCCATACCTTGAATGTGAGTCTCCAAAAGACGATTTTTATAAACCGTTTTTGAGTACTTGTTTTTTGAGTTTACAATGCGCTGTGATACCAATGCCGGAAGCTCATCATAGATGTTTGACAATGCATTCTGATCCGTATTTAATGTGTTTCCTAATTTACTCTGTGTAACGATTTCTGTGCAATTACTTTCGTCTTGTGAAATCACCACGTAATTGTTCATGAGGTATACGTGTATACCTTCATTTCTCTTGAAAATGCCTTTAAGCAATTCCAAATTTTCAAAATATCCATGGTCTGCATTTTCTGGACTAACCTTAAGGAATTCAGCTAGTACCTGCAATGGATTTTGACCAGGTAAATAATCACTTATAAATATCGGTTCTTCGTTGACATTAAGGAGAACAAATCCTTTATCAATCCATTGAAAAATCGGACTTTTTTCATCTTTAAAAACAGTATATTGAGCATAATCCTTTTCGTAAAAAGCATAATCGCTAACATTTTTAGGTAATACGGAAGAAAAGATTTCCTTGTCGTTTATTTGATGTCCCTTGAGATTCTCGTTGGTTCTTGTTATAAATTCTATTTTGTGCCCATCAGAAAAATAGACATCCTTTATAGTAACTTTATTTTCGGAGAAACTAACAATGGAGGCATTTGCCTTTTTATCAAATACAGCCCAATCCGTTGTGGAGGTTGTTGTTAATCCGGATTGATGCAAATAGAGAACTTGTCGATAGTAGCTAACTTGAAAACCATCACATTCAAAAGAGTTTAAATTTGTGGTTTTTAAATTCAATCCAGCTTTTTCGAATAAGTTTACTATCTCGGATCTGCTCCAAGCTGATGTTTTTTCAATTAAAAAGTGTTTTCTGTTAGCGCTAATCGCAAGTCTAGAATCTGCTTCCAAATTTGGGACGATAACCGATAATAGTTCTTTGTTTTTAGCAATGGTTTGAAATTGATCCATAGCAATTCTGAAATCAGAAGACTTGTTCACTATGAGCAATTGACCATCTTCCTTTCCAAATAAAGTTGTTAAACTGTAAGCGTCTTTTTGATCAATTAATCCTATGGATACAAAGAAGGTCCATCCGCCTATGAGTATTAAAAGTATTATCAATAGGATTTTCCTTAACATAAGCTGCTTTAATACCAACAAAATTATGTAATTCAATCAGGGTGAATTATCCTATTTATATAATAAATGAACAACTCAGTGTTTAATCAAAAAGATCTAACTGTTGATTACCAAGTAAATTGAAGGTTAACCTGTGATATGGAGTAACACCGTTGTCGCGTATTGCAGTGCGATGCAGTTTAGTTGGATATCCTTTGTTAACATTCCATCCGTAAATAGGGTGCTCGTTGTGAAATTGCGACATGATTTCATCACGATATGTTTTTGCTAAAACTGAAGCGGCCGCTATTGAGTAATAAAGAGAATCCCCTTTTATGATGCAATGATGCGGAATAGCTTCATATTTATGAAATCTGTTACCATCTATAAGCAGTAACTCAGGATAGTGATCTAATTTTCCAATAGCATGGTGCATGGCTAAAATGCTGGCATTTAGAATGTTGATTTCATCAATTTTATTATTATCAATCATACAAACACTGAAAGCTATCGCCTCTTTTTCAATAATCGGGCGTAATAAATCTCTCTTTTTGTCTGTCATTTTTTTAGAATCATTCAAGTCGATGTGCTTAAAATCTTTTGGTAAAATAACCGCTGCAGCAACAACAGGACCTGCAAGGCAACCGCGGCCAGCCTCATCACACCCGGCCTCTATTTTATCTTGAGTAAAAGATGAAAAAAGTTGATTCATAAAACCAAAGTTGGCAAAAAAATTGTACATTCGGTTCCGTTAAATGCAACCAAGACTTTTTAAATGCGTCTTGCTTAAAAAATTAGAACTATGAAATCTTTATTCCTTTTCGCGCTATTTACAATTGCTTTTTCTGTTTTGGGTGTTTCTCAAGATGCTACAACAACTGTTAAGACCTTATCTTTTGATGAAGTTAAGGAAGGTAAAAATACCGGACTTTTTACTTTTGTTTATCCTGAAGGTACTGCTGCGGATGTCATCGACGAAGTTTCACAATATTATGTGCAATACTTCACCGTTCAATTTGATGCAAATACATCAACAGCTCTTGTTAAAATGATAACGAATGATGCCATGAGCAGAAGAATCATTACACGTTTTCTTACAGCGAGTGGAATGCAACATGTTCTCGTAGGAGATAAGTTATACGACACACAAGAATTTTATGATAATCTATTAGCAGATTAATTAGAAGTCGCTTAAAGCGACTTTTTTTTTGATTCTGTTTTTGTAATGCAAATCAATGTTATGATCAAGTTATTATTCTTATCAATAATTACATTATTATTCGTTTCATGTTCTAATTTAAAATCGATTAACGATAATGCGGACAAAAAACTCGGTAAAAGCTACGGACCTGTTAAAGTGGATGTGACTGAAGCGAATGAAGTCTCCAAAATGCTTGAATTGTTCCAAGGAAAGACCGATCCAATGGAATTTACTTTTATTGCGCCAATCAATCAAGTCTGCATGAAGGCGGGTTGTTGGGTAAATATTGATAAAGGCAACGGCGAAACTTTTATGGTGCGATTCAAAGACCATTTCACGATTCCAATAGATACTAAAATTGGAACTGAAGCATACTTTCATGGTGTAGCTTATTGGGATGAGGTTTCAGTCGAAATGTTGCAACATTTTGCCGAGGATGCCGGAAAAACGCCCGAGGAAATAGCCAAAATTACACAACCTGAATATGTAATGAGCTTTGAGGCTGATGGAATTGTTTTGGTTAAATAGATTCCATAATTATTCTAAGTGTCGGAAAAAATCAATATTCATTCGTTTCTTTTAGAAGCAAAGACAAATCCAATAA
>CANJNE010000107.1 GCA_947475275.1 Flavobacteriales bacterium
AGTTCAATGTTTAAAGTTCAATGTTTAAAGTTCAATGTTTAAAGTTCAATGTTTAAAGTTCAATGTTTAAAGTTCAATGTTTAAAGTTCAATGTTTAAAGTTCAATGTTTAAAGTTCAATGTTTAAACCTTAAACTCCTTTAAACTTTAAACTCCTTTAAACCTTAAACCCTTTGAACCTTAAACTCCTTTAAACTTTAAACTCCTTTAAACCTTAAACCCACCCTGAGCTTTGCCGAAGGGTGAACCTTAAACCCTTTAAACCTTACATATGATATAACTGTTTGAATTATCATTTATTTTTGGTCTGTTTTACACTATTTCTCAAAACCCATAACAAAAAACCATTTTTCTCCCTTCGCATACAAGCAAAATCCCTAAATTTGCTTTTCCATAAACGTGCACAATACCATGGATAAAGTAACATACGTTGGAAATGCAGACGTAAATGCCATAGATCACCTCTACAAACAGTATCTGCAGGATCCTGAAAGTGTCGATATCGGCTGGAAGAAATTCTTCGAAGGTTTTGATTTCGCGAGAATGAATTTTGAAGATGGAGGAGCAATTCCGGAGAATTTTCAGAAAGAATTTCGTGTAATAAACCTGATCAACGGGTACCGTACGCGTGGACATTTGTTCACTAAAACAAACCCAGTTCGCGAACGCAGAAAATACAATCCAACATTGGATATTGAGAATTTTGGTTTGACAGATGCAGATCTTGATGTGGTTTTTCAAGCCGGTGAAGAAGTTGGTATTGGCGCAGCAACCTTGAGAACTATCATCTCACACCTCGAACAAACTTATTGTCAATCCATCGGAATTGAATATGCTTACATGCGTGATCCAGAAAGATTGGAATGGTTCAAGAATAAAATTGAAATCGCTAACCGACCAAAATTTGATCGGGAACGCAAACTCAAAATATTTAAAAAGTTGAATCAGGCATCCAATTTTGAAGCTTTCCTGGGTAAGAAATTTGTTGGACAAAAACGTTTTTCAGTAGAAGGTGGTGAGGCCTTGATTCCAGCGCTCGATTCATTGATCCATAAAGGTTCAAGTTTAGGTGTTGAGTATTTCGTAATGGGAATGGCACATCGTGGACGCTTGAATACACTTACCAACATTTTTGAAAAACGACCAAAAGATATTTTCTCTGAATTTGAGGGAAAAGAATTTGATGCTATCGATTACTTTGACGGTGACGTTAAATACCACCAAGGTTTTACTTCGCAAGTCGTTTTGGATAGCGGTAAGCAAATAGGTATTACCTTGGCCCCAAATCCATCGCATTTGGAAGCGGTAAATACAGTTGTAGAAGGGATTGCCCGTGCAAAAGTTGATCATGTGTTGCATGATGAAAATAAAATTTGTCCAGTACTCATTCATGGAGATGCGGCAATTGCAGGTCAAGGCATTGTTTACGAAACGATTCAAATGGCGCAACTTGACGGATACCGTGCAGGTGGAACATTGCATATTGTTGTGAACAATCAGGTTGGATTTACCACAAATTATTTGGATGGAAGATCTTCAACCTATTGTACCGATGTGGCGAAAACAACGCTCTGTCCGGTTTTCCATGTAAATGGTGACGACGTGGAAGCGGTGGTTCAAACGATTGAAATCGCAATGGAATACCGCCAGCAATTCAATAGAGATGTTTTCATCGATTTGCTTTGCTATAGAAAATACGGTCATAATGAAGGTGATGAGCCTAAGTTTACGCAGCCGAGTTTATATAATATCATTGCAAAACATCCAAATCCAAAAGATATTTATTTCTCACAGTTAGAAGCTGAAGGTTTGCTTACCCAAGAAGAAGCAAAGAAAATTGAAGAGGAATACAATAATTACCTGGAATCTGAGTACGAAATTTCTCGTCAAAACGATAAAGCTTTGGTTTATGATTTCCTAAGCCAAACTTGGGAAGGATACCGCCATGGTAAATTGAGTGATTTTGAAAGTTCTCCTGAAACAGGCGTAGACAAAAAGAAATTACTCGAACTGGGGACGAAATTAGCAACTTTACCAGAAGGAAAAAAATACTTTAGAAAAATTGCAAAGATTTTAGAAGACCGACTAAATGCAATCAAAAACGACCAGTTGGATTGGGGTTCAGCTGAAATGTTAGCTTATGCTACTTTGCTTGATGAAGGGCATCCGATTAGAATTTCAGGTCAGGATGTGGAACGTGGAACGTTTTCTCACCGTCATGCTGTTGTAAAAACTGAAGATACTGAAGAAGAAATCGTGACTTTGAATCAACTTTCGGACAAACAAGCGCAATTTTCAGTTTATAACTCTTTGTTGTCTGAATATGGCGTTCTTGGTTTTGAATACGGGTATTCATTGGCATCACCGAATGGTTTGATTATTTGGGAAGCGCAATTCGGAGATTTCTTCAATGGAGCGCAAATCATGGTGGATCAGTTCATTTCTGCAGGTGAAGACAAATGGGCTACACAAAGTGGATTGGTGATGCTGTTGCCACACGGTTATGAAGGTCAAGGTGCTGAGCATTCCAGCGGAAGAATGGAACGGTTCCTTCAACAGTGTGCAGATACAAATATGCAGGTAGTCAATACATCAACTCCAGCTAATCATTATCATTTGTTAAGAAGACAGGTGAAGCGCGATTTCCGTAAGCCGTTGGTGGTGTTTTCTCCTAAAATGTTGTTACGTTATCCTTCCGCAGTTTCTTCCTTAGATGAAATGGCGAAAGGTTCTTTCCAGGAAGTGATTGATGATCCGAATGCAAAGGCATCAAATGTCGATACTGTTGTATTCTGCTCAGGGAAGTTCTATTACGAGATGAAAGAGAGGGCAACAGAGATGGGTGCTGACAATATGGCTTTTGTACGAATTGAGCAGTTGTATCCATTGCCAAAGAAGCAGATTGATGCCATTTTGTCGAAATACAATAATGCAAAAAATATTTTGTGGGCTCAAGAAGAACCGGCTAACATGGGTGCTTGGACATACATAGCAATGTCAATGCGTGACATTTCATTTGTTGGTATTTGCAGAAATGCAACTGCTGCCTCCGCTGAAGGATCTAAAAAGTTGCATGAGAAAAGATTGAAACAGCTGTATGCTGATTTGTTTGCATACGCAAAAGTTAAAGTATAGAACGAATAGAATTTAAATAGACGAATATGTCAGTATTAGAAATGAAAGTTCCGAGTCCGGGAGAATCAATTTCGGAAGTTGAAATCGCACAATGGTTGGTTTCTGATGGAGATTACGTGGAAAAGGATCAAACAATTGCTGAAGTAGATAGCGATAAGGCAACATTGGAATTACCCGCTGAGGAAAGTGGAATAATTACACTTAAGGCCGCTGAAGGTGATGTGGTAAAGGTGGGTCAAGTTGTATGCTTGATTGATACTTCTGCTGCACGTCCAGAAGGAACTGTTGCGCCAAAAGTTGATGCTGCGCCAGTTAATGAAACGGTTTCAGCACCTGTTGCAGTCCAACCAGTTACGCCAAGTCCGGATCCAATAAAAAAAGAAGCGTCCTATGCTGAGGGTACACCTTCTGTTGCTGCTGCAAAAATGATGGAAGAGAATGGTATTCCCGCGAATAAAATTAACGGTACCGGTAAAGATGGCCGTATTACAAAACAAGATGTTTTAGCGGCAATGTCTTCAGGTTTCTCTGCTGATGCTGCCCAAGGTTGGGGTGGGACAAGAAACCAAAACCGTGAGAAAATGACCATGTTGCGTCGTAAAATAGCGGAAAGATTGGTTTCAGTTAAGAACGAAACAGCCATGTTAACTACTTTCAACGAAGTTGACATGAAGCCTATAATGGATATTCGTGCAAAGTACAAAGATGCTTTCGCGAAACACCATGAAGTGAATTTAGGGTTTATGTCCTTCTTCACTAAAGCCGTTACAGAAGCATTACATTTATTCCCGGCTGTAAATGCGCAAATTGACGGAAATGAAATGATATTTCACGATTATGCTGATATCGGTGTAGCAGTTTCTTCGCCTAAAGGATTGATGGTTCCCGTTGTTCGCAATGCTGAACAAATGTCTTTAGCTGAAATAGAGAAAGAAATTAAACGTTTGGCGGTTAAAGCCAGAGATGGAAAAATCACTCCCGATGATATGGCAGGTGGAACATTCACCATCACCAATGGTGGAGTTTTTGGCTCCATGATGTCAACGCCAATTATCAATCCGCCACAATCCGCAATTTTAGGAATGCATAATATTGTTGATCGTCCTGTTGCTATTGATGGAAAAGTTGAGATTCGACCGATGATGTACTTGGCCCTCTCATATGACCATCGAATTATCGACGGAAAAGAATCTGTTGGATTCTTGGTAAAAGTAAAAGAAATGTTAGAACATCCAGAACGTATGATTTTTGGTTCTAAAGATCCACATGCGGTGTTGTTAGGTTTGTAGCCACGTGTTCATTGTGTAAACATCTTATTATCAGAATTTTAATTTTTTACTGAAAAGAATAAAAAACCATTAACATTGGTAAGTATTCTGTTTTGTTGTAAGTATAAAGGGTTATATTTATTGTAAAATTTACTACTATGAAAAAAGTGTTTTTAACAATTACCACCCTAGCATTGTTATCTGCTTGTGGTGAAACTCCTGAAAGTATTGGTGCTGAATGGTGCGAATTAAATGGAAAAGTTTATTCGGCTGCTACAGCTGAAGAAAAAAATGCTGCTGAAGACGCAAGAGAGGCTTTTGAAGAGGAAATGGAAAAGAAGTACAAGGATGATAAGGAGATGATGGATAAAATTGAGGCCGCTGCAGAAGCTTGTGAAGACAGTTCTGAAGGCCGTTAGTATCAGAAAAAGAATGACTAAAAGCTGCCCGAGTGGCGGCTTTTATTTTGTTACCCTAAGCAAATCGCCAAAGAACAGTTCTTTAAATCCCTATTCTTTGTTTTTGGGATTTTTAAATCAAATAGATATTAATTACTCCTTTTATAAGTGGGAATAATAGTTTTCACTTAATTTTTCATCGAATTTTATATCTTTAATTGAAAATTAAAACTTATGAAAAAAATATTTATCGTAATTACCTCTTTATCTGTTTTGGCAGCATGTGGTGGTAAAACTGAAGATGCTAAGAAGGAAGAAGCGGGAAAAGAAAACGCTTCTGAGACTAAAGAAGAAACCGTAAAAAGTGCTGAGTCAACAGAAACTCCAGAAAGTATTGCAGCAAATTGGTGTAAATTAAATGGCATAGCTCATTTTGCCACTACACCTGAGGAAAAGGAAGATGCAGAAGATGCATTGGATAATTTCGAAGAGGATATGGAAAACAAGTACAAGGATGATAAAGCCATGATGGATAAAATAGAGGAGGCCGTAGAGGCTTGTGAAGCAAGTTCTGAAGGAAGATAGATTTAAAAAATAGATTTGATAAAAGCTGCCCAATTGGGTGGCTTTTATTTTTTCACCCTGAGCAAATTACCGAAATACAATTCTTTACCTGTTGTGGTTTTCATCCACAGTTCACTTAATTCTGCTTGCATCCCTTCAAAGTACAAGTCAACCAATTCTGTTAACATTTCAAATGTAAAAGTAGGAGAATAGGTATTAACAATTAAAAAAGCATTTTCAGACATTAAATCACGGGCAACGGCAAGAAGTTGATCGATTTTATCTTCGAGTTTCCATTTTTCACCTTTCGCACCAATACCCCAGGCTGGAGGATCCATTACAATTCCTTGGTAATGGTGGGCCCTTTTATTTTCTCTTTCTGCAAATTTCAAAGCATCTTCATGAACCCATTTAATGTTGAGTAAACGACTCAATTCCATATTGGTTTTAGCCCATGAAATCAATTGCTTTACGGAATCAACATGAAATGTTTCTGCGCCTCTGTTTCGAGCAATACAACTTGCAGCACCTGTATAGGCAAAGAGATTTAGAAACTTATCTTCACTTTTTAGATTTTCATCAATATAATCCCAATTGGTGCGTTGCTCGGGAAACAATCCTAAATGTTTGAATTGGGTGATTTGCAACTGGAATTGCATCCGTTTGTATCCAATTTTCCATTCGGCAGGACTACCTTTTTTCAAACATTTCCATTTGCCGGATTGACCTGTTGAAGGAAGGAATTCCCAATTGGCCATTTTATTCCATTCTGAAAATGGTAGCTCAGATTTAAAATAGGCTTGAACTTCTGGTCGAATCGTAATGACATTGCCCCAGCGTTCTAGTTTTTTGCCACCACCGGCATCAATGAGTTCGTATTGATCCCATGAATCAGAAAAAGTTCGTGTATTCAAAATTGTTTCGCTTATCTCATTTTAGGCTTACGTCCACCCATCATTTGTGCCATGCGCATTTGATTTTTGGAAGGTGCCATTTTTAACTGATTTTGCATCATGATGATCTGCTCCTTAATCATGGGATTTGACGCCATTTTTTTTGCTTCAGCAAGCAATTTTTCAGCTTCGGTTCTGCGTCCAGTTTGAATGCATATCCCTGCCAATTGCATATAGGCTGCAGATCTGTATTCAGCCATTTTGAGCCCGATTGATAATGCTTTACGAATCAGCTGTTCACTTTTGTTCATTCCAAAGTCTTGCTGATTTAGAGCAGCTTGTAAAAACAAAATGTTAGCATGTTGCTTCTTAGTCATCAAATGAGGATGTGTTATCTTATTGATGTATTTTTTGGCTTTATCGGTATTTTGAGTACGCATGTGATAAAGCGCTAAAATCATATTTTCGTTAATGAAAAATGTCAGAATAATCAATGCAGTAGGGAAAACCATTACAATTCCCCAGCCCCAATAATCTGAAGCAAACATTAAATAAAAAGTAAAGAAAAGCGATGATGCTGCAAGTAGACAGCGAATAATAAACGTTATCATATATTAATTATCAATTGTGGCAATACATTTTAATTCTATAGCGATTGGTGTAGGAAGCGAATTGATTTCAACCGTTGTTCTGCAAGGCAAGTTATCCTTAAAATACTCAGCATAAATTCTATTGTAAGCATGAAAATCACGTTTCATATTTACTAAAAACACTGTTACATCAACCAAATTTTCCCAAGATGAACCAGATTCTTCAAGGATGACACGAACATTATCAAATACACTTCTGCATTGTGCTTCAAAATCGAAGGCAATAAAGTTACCGTTTTTGTCTAATTGTAATCCGGGTACAGCCGAATCAGTGGCATCCGATCCTGCAACTCTAGGCCCGACACCTGATAAAAACAATAAGTTGCCAACTTTTCGCGCATGTGGGTAAAGACCAACCGGCTTCGGTGCTTTATTTGTTGAAATGCGTTCGTTTGCTGCCATGGGAAAATAGTTGTTTGCAAATATACAATAGATAAAAGAACTAAATTTCTTATCTTAATAAATTAAATCTTAATGTCACATTGAAGAATTCTTTTTCTTATCGAATTGTAGCATGATAATTCCAAAAAATATAGCAAAAAATGATGCTCCTGTTTGGGTCTCTATGGTGTCTTCAATCAGAAATGTTAGTGCGGATACAGAAATGAACATTAAGCCAAATAAATTTTTATTTCGAATACTTTGAATGCAAAAGTGAAAGATTAATCCTAGAAAAAGAATAAATCCAAAAATGCCAAAACTGACCCAAACAGTTAAATAGGTATTGTGAGCGCGAAGCTGGTTTTCTTTACTTAACGGTGAATTGCTTTTATTGTAAGCATTGTTAAAAGCGTCATCAACATCGCCGGTGCCTACACCTAATAACCAATTTTCTTTAATGATGCTTACTGCGGTTTTCCAATATTCTAGTCGTTGCAAAAGTGAGTGACCGTTGGGATCGCTTGAATTGTGCAATTGGTAACGTAAGCCTGAAATCCTTGAAACAATTCCTGCGCTTTCTTCAGAAGCACTCGTCATTCCATTTTCTACGTTTCTTAT
>CANJNE010000108.1 GCA_947475275.1 Flavobacteriales bacterium
GATACTTGTAGGAAAAGATGTAAAAGAATTTACCTTATTCATCTATGACCGTTGGGGTAATTTGATGTTACAATCAAGCGATAGTGATTTTGAATGGGACGGTACTTATAAAGGTGAGGATTGTAACGCAGGAGTATATGCGTATATTATTGAAGTTGCATATACTAATGGAACAAAAGAAACAAGATCCGGTAATATCACTTTAATCCGTTAATGATGAGAAAGTTAGTTATTGGAGTTTCATTATTTCTTGGATTGAATCTGAGCGCTCAAGACATTCATTTTTCACAAGTTGCACAGACACCTTTATTCATTAATCCTGCTGCTGCTGGAGTTTATGACGGATGGGAGCGTGTAATCATTAACCACAGAAACCAATGGTTGGGAGCAGGTACGCAATTTATGACCAGTGCGATTGCTGCTGATGCTAACTTTTTCAAATCAAAGTTCAGTAGAAAGGAATCTGCACATTTAGGTGTTGGACTTCTTTTTTATAATGATATTGGTGGTGATTCGCGATTCGGGAACCAGACTGGCGCACTTACCTTGAGTGGAATATTACCGTTGGGTTATGGTCATACCCTTTCAGCGGGTATTCAGGGTGGTTTCGGAAACAGAAGTGCAGATTTTACCAATTTAACCTTCGCCTCTCAGTGGAATGGAGGTCAGTTTGACCAAAACATACTGTCAGGTGAAGCAAATGGTAATTCCTTTCGTTATGCTGAAGCTTCGGCGGGTTTATATTATACTTTTAATGGTGGTAAATCAACATTTAAAAGAAATGAAGATCTACAGGTTCAAGTAGGCTTGGCTGGTTTCCATTTGAATCGACCGCAATTGCAATATACTACTTCTGATGGAGATCGAATGTATCGAAAATTTGTTGGACACGCTGGCATTGTGGCGGATATTCCGGGAACAAAACTCGCAATAGATGCCAATATCGTTCAATTTATTCAAGGACCACATTTTCAAACAATCTTTGGCGCAACGGCAAGATATCGCCTTTCTAATGGAACAAAAGTAACTGGTTACAGCAGGCAAACTTATGTCGGTTTTGGAATGTATCATCGTTTAAGGGATGCGGTAGTTCCAACATTTGTGCTGGAACTGGGAGGTTTTAAATTTGGCTTATCTTATGATGTAACTGTTTCAACCATGCGTAAAGCGTATACAGGAGGCTCATTGGAATTCTCTCTATCTTACACGAATTGGAACAATTCACTTTGGAAGAAGAGACGTTAAAAATTATTTTTTTGCGAAAGATTTAAAGAATAGGATTATTCTTTTTCTAAACAAGAACATTAGCAAAAGATAAGGAATAATCATAAGGTAAAGAATCCCGTAATTGATGTTTGATCCAAATGAAGCTTCATTCAATTCTGCGCCTTGTTCAGCTAAAAGCTTACATTGAGAACAACCTTGCCCATCCACAAAAAATGGAAAAAATGTAAGGACCAAAAAAAGTATGTAATGTATGCGCTTTCTCACTTTGCTAAAGTAAACATTTCATAATAAATATTGATTCCGAGAAATGAATTTAACAAAAGATTGATTCTTCTTTTGTAGCCTTCAAAAAGCGTATTTTTGTAAAAATGTATTTAATGAGAATTTTTGGAATTATTCTTTTGGTCGTATTGCTCGGATGTACTAACGCAAACGATAATAAAAGTGGAACTAGTGATCCTAAAAATATGGATAGTCTCGTTACTATGCGAGAAAAAGACTATCTCAGTGATACTACAAATGCTGAGTTTAAAAAAAACTATGTCGATGCCCTGTTAAAAAGAGGAAATCAAAAGTTGAAGGACTTTGATATGACGATAGCCTTTAGGGATGCGGCAACAGCATTTCGGTTGGATAGTGTTAATTTTGACGTAAGAATGTTGTATGCGGATGCTTTATCAAATAAATATCCTAGGTCAAGGGAAGACATTATGGCGGCAAGAAGGCATTATGATTATTTAACTCAAAAAAATTCAAAGAGCACCAAGGCAATAGTGGGATTAGGTTCTACTTTCAATTTGGAGCATGAGTCAGATTTTGAAAAAGCGATTAGTTATGCTGATAAGGCTTTGAAAATAGACAAGCGGTATATGGATGCTTATATCCTAAAAGGTTCGACTTATTTGAAAATGGGCAATATGAAATTGGCTAAATCCTCCTATGAAACCGCAATTCAACAAGATAACACCTTTCATTTGGGTTACATTATGCTAGGTGCTTTGTATCAATCGGAAAACGATCCGATATGCATTCAATACTTTCAATCTGCTGCAGAATTAAAGCCAACGGATGCTGAAACTCTTTTTTCCTTAGCCTATGCGCAACAAATTTTTGGGCAACCGGAAAAGGCCATGCTGACATATCGAAAAATGATTAAACTCAAACAATTGACTTATCAAGCCCAAGCACTCAATCAAATCGGTGTAATTAAGCAACATAATTTTAATCAGTTGGATTCAGCAATATATTATTACAATTCTGCCACACAATCAGACTCAACATTGGTAGAGGCATGGCATAATTTGGGAACATGTTATGAGTCTAAAAAAGATTTAAGTTCCGCCATGCGTGCATACGGCAGGGCCTTGCATTTCAATCCTGAATTCGATTTGTCTCGAAAAAGAGCGGATGTCTTGAAATATGCGCGTTAATCCTAAATATATTGAGGTTTTTGGAGATACTATAATTCCACTTTTAGGTTATTTTCTTTGGGAGTGGGATTTGTATTTTATCGTGCTTTATTTCATTCTGGAAATGATTTTTTCAGAAGGGTTTCTGCATTTGAAATCATACAAAGTATATTCTTTTCAAAATCCTAAAAGTTCTTGGTTGCTTCCAGGATCTATGGGCATTGTTGCTTTAATTGCCTTGGTTTTTTTAATTCATGCTGGGTTTTCATTTTTAATTCCAACTATTGATTTCCAAAAGCAGATAGTTTCATTTTTAAGTTATGAAGACATGGGCATAGCGCAGGGGTTTATACTATTCCCACTACTTTTTATTACTGGATACCAGAAATACAAACTTGAATTTATACGTTTGAAAAAATACGAAACGGAATCAATTCCAAATTTATGGAAATCTCATTTGGTAAAATACCTCTTTGTTCTTTTGCTTATAGGTTTTTGCTCCTTAATGATGTTAATTGGTTTTAGCAATTCACTGATTTATTTGACCGTTATACTATTAGCTTCAGCTAGCTATAAAATTCTTGTCAATCCTTCTTAGAATTTCTTTCCGTTTGTTTTATCCATTTTGGCAACAAAAAGGCACCGATAAACAAATAGGGAAAATAGGACATCAAACGCCAAAGTAATGCGAGTATACTTATTAAAAGTATCGATCCGCCTACATCTGCCAATAATTCCCCAAAAGCATATTCAGCAATACCACTTCCTCCCGGTGTTGGACTTACCCGCATCAAAAGCCATAAGACTAACTGTTTGCCTAGCACCAAAAGATGCTGAATAACACCAAGGTTAATGAAAGCTTGAAGAAGGGCATTAATTACTAAAAATCGCGAAGTCCAACTTCCTGCGGTGCTCAAAAACACTTTAATCCAAAATACAAGTGGTTCTTTCCTGAACACGCGTGCAGACAGTTCGATATCTTCACCTATTTGAAGCATTCCTTTTTTCCATCGCTTAAATAAGGGAATTCTAGATACTATCCTAAAAAATCGATTCGGAAGAGCTGGAAATATAAATATAGCAGTGAAAAAGAAAAGCACTATTCCTAAAAACACGAAATATCCAGTCCAAAAAACTGTGGCTACACCACTACTGCTCATGTTTGAGGGAAACAACTCTTGACTATCAATAAATATAAAAACCAAGGGGATGAGAAGAATATAGAATAAATTATCCATAAATGTGGTTATCAGCACAATAGCTGTCGATTTCCCTAAAGGGATTTTCTCACGGTTTAAAATGAACATGGCAACTGCAGAACCACTTATTACACCAGGGGATAGGGCAGAGGCAAACTCCCACATCATAATCACAAAAAAGGATCTTTTCCAAGATAAAAATTGATGCGTTAAAAGTCTAATCCGGAGCATGTAAAAGAAGTCCCTCCCTACTACAAAAACCATCGCCAACAACATCCAAAAAATGGTTTCTTTTGTCCACTTTATTTCATTCAATAAGTCTTGAGCCTTTTGAATTTTATAATCACCACCGCTGTTTACGTGTTGAAATTCTTTGGGGTCCTTATAATTGATTTTACCGTCCTGATTACCATCAACCCAAATATGCGTGCCTGAAGTGTGATCCTTTACATAATTAACCTCTTTAAATCCTCGGATTAACATCCATCCGGCAACGCCTACACCAAGGAATATGGCAAGCCATATTTTCCATCCCTTAAAACTTTTGGAAATGACATTTGATTCACTCATCCTTAAAGTCTTGGCTTAATACCAGCTCTAAATCCCAATTTCGACGAACTTTAATAATTGCTGGATACCAAATGTTTTTTTCAGGCTGGCGTTTTGTTGACAAATCTCCTGTATCCCATTTTCCGTTGTTATTTTCATCTAAAACATAACACAACGCGTATTCTCCCGGTATTAATTTTCCAAAAGCACATTTTCCATCAGATAGCAGA
Source organism: Flavobacteriales bacterium (assembly GCA_947475275.1). GTDB lineage: Bacteria > Bacteroidota > Bacteroidia > Flavobacteriales_D > Crocinitomicaceae > M0103. The sequence continues at coordinate 4,615 of CANJNE010000108.1, forward strand.
GGACTTTTCTCAATTACTTTGTCCTTTTGTAAAAGATAAACCAGAATGTTTCCCTTAAGTTTACTGCCATCAATTAAAATCTTTCCGAACGCGTCTGCGGCTTTTACCTCAAAATAGAACCTTATCGAATCCTGTGTTTGTTGACCATAATTTGTGATTGCATTTTGCTCAAATGCTATTTGTCCCTTAGTTGGACCAGAAATATTAAGTTTTAAAAACAATAGGTTTTTCTCCACCTTAGTCTCAAAGTCCAGTGATTCTTGGTTTTCGTTTTTAATTAAAATTTTACTTGTATCGATTGAAGTGATTAAAGCATTTGTTTCAAAGCCTATCGCTGTACCCACAAATAATTGACTCAAATCATACAAAGGACTAAGTCTTAGGTTAGCCACCTTTTCTTTATCTAAAATGCGAACAGTGTTGGTGTCTTGAAAAGATGAAGAATTTATGATAACCTCAACGTCATTACTTAAAATATTCTGGAGAAAAACGGAGCAACTGTCAGAGTTGTGTTTAACTAACTGTGTTGAATCAATTGCTACATCATCGATTTTGAGCTGAAAGGAATCCAAATTGAAATTAGCTGCAATTGTAAGTCTTTCAGGTCCTTGAAAAGTGTAATTGATTTGTTTTACGGGATCCTGATTAAAAAGTCTAAGTATGGTGTTTTTCTCAATGGTATCCGATGTTATCAATAAACTATCTTTGAGAAAGGCAATTTGTTCAGACGCTTGTATTGTTAGATCGCTATTATCATCCTTGAATCCTAAAATTTTATATTTACCACCCTTTAAATAAGAAAATGTTGCTGTACCTGTCATATCGGTTCTTGCAAAATACGTTGGCGAAACCGAATCAGAACTACTGTAAAGTGCAACAGTACAATTGGAAACAGGAAGTTGATTCCACGCGTCTTTGACTTGAACGTCGTGGGTCAATGAATCTATGTATGAGCCGGTTGAAAACACAACTTTGTAAAGCGAATCGTTACCTTCATTAATGTCTTTTACCGCATTGTTAATGTAGATGACGTAAGTTGTGTTTTGTTTAAGTGTATCCTCCCACGAAATAAGAAGTTCCTTTTGTCTGATTGTTGTTTTAAGTTTTGCATGTTGAGGTAAAATAACAATCGATTGCTCAGGATTTTTTAACTCGAAATACTCATCAAAAGTTAATGTTACAGAATTACCGGTGAAGTTGATTAAGCTGTCTGCGGTACTTTTTTCACCAACAATTTTTGGCGCGGCATTATCTATCTCACCACCTGAAATTTCCCCTACTTGGGCGCAGCCCAGTAACAAACAAGCATTGAAAATCAACAGAAAACGGGTTAATAAATACATTCGCAAATCTGTTTTAAATATAAAGCATCTGTTTCATTGAATTCAGCGAGTTGGGCACTGTCTACATCCAAAACGGCAACCATTTTATGCTTATTATAAATCGGTAAAACGATTTCACTTTTGGAAAGTGAGCTACAAGCAATATGACCCGGAAATTGTTCTACATCATCTACAATAATTATTCTTTCTTCTTTCCATGAAGTACCACAAACACCTTTCCCAAAAGAAATTCTTGTACAAGCAATAGGCCCTTGAAATGGCCCTAAAACGAGTTCTTCGTTTTCCACCAAATAAAAACCAATCCACAGAAAATCAAAGGTTTCTTTCAGGGCTGCGGAAACATTGGCCATATTGGCAATATGATTTGATTCACCCAATGTTAAAGCCTTGATTTGAGGCAATAAATTTTGGTATTGTTCAGCTCTTGTGCCTTTGATTTTAATGATGCTTTCTGCCATATTGAATAACTCAACGCAAAAATGACCTTTTTAAAGCTATTCTGCAATTTTTTCGCTAATTTCAAGCAACCAAACCTGAGATTATGTTAGAAAAAGTGCCTATAGACAAGGTCTTGTTTCTCGATATAGAAACAGTACCTCAAACCTACCGATTCGAAGATTTAGACTCCACTACTCGATATCTTTTTGAAGCGAAATCAAGGTTTTTAATCAATGATGAAAAAACAGTTGAAGATGTCTTCAAAGACCGAAGTGGTATTTATGCGGAATTTGGAAAGATTATCTGTATTTCTGTTGGATTTGTTCGCTATACATCAACCGGTAAACAGTTGAGATTACGTTCTTATTATCATGATGATGAAGAAACGTTATTAAACCAGTTTAAGCGTCTTTTAGAAGATCATTGTACTACACCTTATCATGTTTTGTGCGGACACAATATTAAGGAGTTTGATATTCCTTACATCTGCAGACGCATGTTAATTAATGGCATTCAATTACCAGCTATTCTCGATATTGCAGGTAAAAAACCTTGGGAAGTAAATTTTCTTGACACCTTAGAGCTTTGGAAATTTGGGGACTATAAAGCATTTACCTCCTTGGCGCTTCTTTGTCATATTTTCAATATTCCTACGCCAAAAGATGATATTTCTGGAGCGGATGTTGCTCGGGTGTATTACGAAGAAGGTGATTTGGAACGCATCAAAGTTTATTGTGAGAAGGATGTAATTGCTTTGGTGCAATTATTTTTCAGATTGCGAAGTGAAAAACTGATTGAAGATGATGAAATTCATCATGTTGAATAGATTTCAATGCTCCAAGAACTTATTTACATAAACAATTTAAAGGATTTTTTGTCATTCAAAAGGGAGATTATGGCTTATTCTCCAATACCATTTAGACATTAATTGTACTTTTGACTAATGATAAAAAAGGGCATAGCTATTCTTGGCTCAACTGGTTCGATCGGTACGCAGGCTTTAGAAGTAATTTCAAATTATCCAGAATTATTCAATCTCGAGGTAATTACGGCGGGGAAAAATGCAAAATTACTCATTGAGCAAGCGATTAAACACCAACCAAACAGTGTTGTCATATCCGAAGAATCACTTTATGATGAGGTTCGGAATGCACTAAAAGACGAGCCTATTCATGTCTACACAGGCGAAGACGCTTTGTGCCAAGTTGTTGAATCTACACAAGTAAATGTGGTACTAACTGCATTGGTTGGGTTTGCAGGGTTAAAGCCCACTTTACGCGCAATTAATGCAGGAAAAGATATTGCATTAGCGAATAAAGAAACCTTAGTAGTGGCAGGGGAATTGGTTACTCAAGCGGCTAAAGAAAAAGGTGTTAACATTTATCCTGTTGACTCTGAACACTCGGCTATCTTTCAATGCATTGTCGGTGAATTTCACAATAAAATTGAAAAAATTTACCTTACGGCTTCCGGAGGTCCATTCCGAGGGTGGTCGCGGGAGCAATTAAA
>CANJNE010000109.1 GCA_947475275.1 Flavobacteriales bacterium
AAAAAAACAATTGAAGAGAAAAATACTTTGTTTTGCTGTGGAAAAATGAAATTGAGCAAAGAATATTCATTACTCCTAACTAATTACAAAAACGGAATAATTTCAAAAGATATATTTGAAGAATCTAAAATTAGCATATTAGATAAATTCATTAAAAATTTGGATTAATAAGAATGAGAAAATAATTTTCAGTTCAAAATTTGAATCAAATTCAATTCATTTTCACAGACCCACACTCGCCAAAAAAGTCTCCATTTCTTCAATGAAAAGATTCGAAAACAGTTCTGTTCTTTCCAGGTCTGTGATTAAATCTACCCCTAATCATTTCGGAAGTTTGAACCTTGAAACTTCTTAAACCTTGAACCTTCTTAAACCTTGAACCTTCTTGAACCTTAACCCACCCTGAGCTTTGTCGAAGGGTGAACCTTAAACCTCTTGAACCTTGATCCCCTTGAACCCTTTGAACCTTAAACCTTCTTACCCCTTAAACCCACACTGAGCTTTGCCGAAGGGTGAACCTTGAACCTCTTGAACCTTGATCCCCTTGAACCCACCCTGAGCTTTGCCGAAGGGTGAACCTTAAACCTCTTGAACCTTGATCCCCTTGAACCCTTTGAACCTTAAACCTTCTTACCCCTTAAACCCACCCTGAGCTTTGCCGAAGGGTGAACCTTAAACCTCTTGAACCTTCTTACCCCTTAAACCCACCCTGAGCTTTGCCGAAGGGTGCAACCTGTTACTTTTTAACTTCCGCACATTTTGTAGTCATGTTTCACCTTAAAATCATGAGTTATGGAAAAGTTAATCAAAACAATTGCAATGTGTTTACCACTAGCTATCGCCTTTGGGCAAAATCCTGCAGAAAAAAGCTATTTGGGTCAAACAAAAAATGGAAGATTTCACGGCTTTGGTATTGTACATTACGAAGACGGATCAACATTTCAAGGGAATTTTGTTAACGGAAAGCGTGAAGGTATCGGTTCATTCGAAAGCGCAGATGGTGAACTGACCACAGGAATCTATTCTAACGACAGCTACAAATCAAATTACAAATATCCAGATCCTTGGCACATTTTAGATATTTATTACGATTTCGAGCAGATTGAACAAGTGCCTTTGGACTCGTATTCCATCGATTTTGAATTGTTTACTAATGTATCTGACACCTACAACCTATACATCGCGCCGTTTGGTTTAGGTTCAATAAACGGGGTTCAATTTTATGGCGGTATACAAACGCATTGCGGTGGTTATACCGATGTGAATCACAAAAAGAAAAACACACCCTTTACCGATTTAGGTAGAGCCATCATTTTTTCTAGATGGGACGAAACACAAGGAGAAGCGATTATAATGGAAAAAGAAGGTGTTTGCGAAATTGGCGATTACGAAGGGGATTTTATAAGTGTAAGAAATCACTTTGATTGGTCAAAAGGGAAATATACCATCTCCTTAAATGTAACCGACAAAAAAGTAAAGTTAAACGATTCGATTCACACAATGGTAGGCATGTGGATTTACAGCCATGAAACTGGCGAACGAGTTAACGCAGGATACATGGCCTTCCCCGGTGATGAACTCTATTTGAACTCAGAACTCGCTATTTTTGCAGAGTTGTATAACGAATCTCGCGACCTTGAAGACTCACCAAAATTGAAAATGGCCTTTACCAACTTTCAATTCAACGGCGAACCGGTAAATATCATTGAACCTATTTCCATATTTCCATATGATGAACCACAATGGGGCGATGCACGCTGCAACGGAAACGACATCGACGCTTTTATAGGTTTCCCTTTCTTTCGGAATGCTATATATTTCGAAGAAGACGCTGCTGTAATCTATCTGAGAGATTATTGATGCCTTGCAAAAATGACTGATGGAAATTCAGCTTAAAATAACTCAAAATCCAATTTTTAAAAATCATTTAAACAGACAGTTATGAAAAATTTAATTATAGTCACCGTAGCATTAATCACATTTAATTCTATGGCCCAGAGGGATTTAAACACAATGCCTTATTACTTCTTTAATGATGACATCAATTCTGTTCATTACACTATATACAGGGTCTTTATTAATGCTGGAAGAGAAAACCCAGAATTGAAGGATAAAATTGAACAAATCACTGATTTAAAACATTATTATGATAAGGGTGCTTTAGTTTTAGAACTAAATAAAGACTCCGAATATATGATAATGTTTGAATCGAATGGTAAAACAAACTTAATTCACACATACACTGAGTTTATTGAACCCAAATATCTCCCCAGCCTAAATTTAGATTTTACCAATGATGATTTCATTGAATTAATTTACGATTCAACTGAGGAATATTATTTGTCACAGGTAATCCCTCAATAAAATTTAAATTAAGAGAAAAAACTAAACCTTCCTTAACACATTTACAAAGTGGCGCTCCGAAATGGATGCAGCCACTTTTTAGTTTCAAAACATTTCTAATCAGGAAGTGTGCACAGTTTTTTCCAAGACGATTTAAAATCCAACCATCCCGCTTGGCAATAATACACAGAGCCTTTGTCTACAAAATACACATTACCATCCTCAAGATACCCTCCGTTTTGAAACGTATTCGCATATTGCTTATTGCTATGTTCCGCTAAATTGGAATACGCTGGTGATACACTTGAAATTAAAAATCCAAGTGAAAAAAGAAAAATAGAGACTGATAGGCTCAGTTTGAACCAATTCAATTTAATAAAAGTTATCATAATTTTTTATTCCTAAATTATTCAAAATATGCCGTTCTGAAATCCAAAAAAAGTGAACTCTTTAAAATTTGGTTAACTTTCTATTGATTTTAAATATTTTTTATGAATAAACTAATCAATCTTAGTTCAATACTGCTCATGGGGAGCATGCTGTCTAGCTGCGTTTTCTATTATCAAACTGCACAGATTGATGAACAATTGAAAACTACCATCAACCAAGGCACAGCAAATTACACCCAAATCTCCTCAGAAATAAATAAAGCCAAATCCGAATTCGATGAAATGAATTGCAGTGAGACACACTCTTACATTAAAGGTGGAAAAGAAAAACTGAATAACTTGGATCAAAGCGCAATCAAATTGAACATCATTAATTCAAAAGTGATTTCGGAGTATGATAATTTCAAATCGTATACCTCTGGAATCGATCAAATTGGTTCAAATACTCCGGAATGGAAGAAACTGAAATCAACCAAAAAGTTGGTTAAAAAAGAAATCAGCAATTATGAAAAAGAAGCCCAAAACACTACAAAAATGGCGGAAGGATTTCAAAAATATTTTGAAGATTCCATTCTGCCAAATGTGAATTATGTGAATTTGAAAGAACAAATTGAAAATTATAAGAACGCTATAAGTGAAATTAAAAAACAAGTGATTCAATACGACACTGAAATTGAGGCCTTTGGTGAGAAAATAAAAACGATTGTGGCTAATAAAACTTCAGAATTTCCAGATTTATGCATGCAATTAGAAGAGAATGGAATAGAAATTCAACAGCAATACGATGAATTAAAAGTTATTTTGGAAGACGCTCAATTTTCGTGGAATAGATTGAACCTCTTAAACAAAAATAAAGAACGGGTCTACTCGTGTTCCATGGACTGGAATATAATATCGAATATTCAAGCACAAATAGCTGATTTACAACGGGAAATAACAGCTAAACAAGATAATATCCAATTGAATAGCACTCAGATCAATTCATTAATGCTTCAAATGGGAAATTAAGGTTAGTATCTTTCATACCAATCGAATTGATTGGCGATTATACCTTCTTTTTCTTTTTCTAAAAATTCTAGAAAGCGCTGAGCAACAGGACTATGCTTTTTATCTTTCAGCCAAATCAATTGCCAATGTGTAATGATTGGTAAATCCTTTTTGGGAATTATTTCCAATTGTTGATTTTGCAATTCATTCTTAATTCCAATCAATGGCATTATTGAATATCCTAAATCCGAAAGTATTGCCTGCTTTACAGCCTCGTTGGATGTCAACTCAATCTTCTTTGCAACAGAAAGTGCATTTTTATTCAAATATGCTTCCATAGTTTGCCGCGTACCAGATCCTTCCTCTCTAAAAATTATGGTACTTTTCTCAAGAAATTCTTTGTCACTTTTTTGACTTTTAATCGCTGTTTTATTACCTACCAAATATAACTTGTTTTGAAGAAGCGAAATCCCTTGAACCGCAATAGAACTCGGGATAATGGAAACCAAAGCAAAATCAACTTCATTGCTTAATAAACTCTGTAAAACTTTACTTTTATTGGTAACGTCCATCGCCAATTCTACCTTGTGATGTTGCCTAAGAAAAGGAGAAAGAAAATAAGGCATAATGTACTTTCCAGTGGATACAACAGCAACCTTTAACTTTCCACTTAATTCTGCTTTTAAGGCTTGAGCTTTATAATTTATCGAATCAACTTGATCTAAAATTGTCTTTGCAGCATTAACTATATCTTGACCAAATTCAGTCACAAACAACTTCTTCCCTACCATTTCAATAAGCGGATACTCAAATTGGTCTTGGAAATTTTTCAATTGAATAGATACCGCCGGTTGGCTTAAATACAATGCCTCTGACGCCTTCGTTACACTTTGTAAATCTGCAACTTTGACGAAAATTTTGAGTTGATTCAAAGTATAATTCATAATTATTATTTATGGTTTTAATTAAAATTATTAATAAAAATAAATAAAAAAATGACTGCACCTTTGTTTAGTGAAGAAATTCTTTTTTAACTGCAAATGAAAAAATACGAATTGATTAATGGTGTGTTTGAATGGGCCGAAGCCAAAGAAATACTTATCCATATAATTCTTAAAAAAATTCAGTTTCATAATTTAAGAAATCTCAGGTCAATTGAGCAAACAGGCAAACCTCATCAGGCCTCATTGTTGCGAATTGAGCAACTCGAGGCTGTTAAAAAAGAAATCCTGCTGGAAGACCGGGACGAAGATGAGAGTCTCTACAATTTAAAAGCATATGTTGAAATCGAAACCTTAATTCAAGCATGAGTTTCTTTGATGGAAGAAGGGCGCTAATTGCAAGTATGCACAAAAAAGAGAAGGTAATTGCTCCGGTTCTTGAGAAGAACTTGGGCTTATTATGTCTTGTTTCCGAAATAAATACAGATGAACTCGGCACATTCAGTGGAGAAATAGATCGAAATTTAAGTCCCTTGGAATGTGCGAGAAAAAAATGTCAATGGGCATTGGAAAAATATGACGCGGATATTGCCATTGCAAGTGAAGGTTCGTTCGGTCCACATCCGCAATTGTTCTTCAGCTATTGCAATGAGGAATTAATTGTAATGATTGATAAAAAAAATGAGGCGGAATGGCATGCTAGAATCCTTTCAACTGAAACCAATTTCAATGCAAAATCATGCGAGTCATTGGAAGATGTATATTCTTTTTGCCACGAAGTAGGTTTTCCAGAGCATGCAGTTATTTTGAGAAAAGACCGAATAACTTTTGATGAAATGTTCAAAGGCATTGATTTTAAAAAACAATTAGAAGAAATCGCTACAAAGCTTTTGAAAAAACACAATACTGTTCACGTTGAAACCGATATGCGTGCGATGTACAACCCAACCCGAATGAAAAACATTGAAGCGGCAACACGAAAATTAACCGATCAACTTTTGACCTTTTGTCCGGCTTGTTGCTTCCCGGGATTCTCAATAAAGCAATCAAATCCGGGACTTCCTTGTTCTGGATGCGGTTTACCAACGAAATCTTTAAAATCAAGTTTATATTCCTGTCAAAAATGCGGTTGGACCAGTGAAAAAATGAATGAAACAAAAACTTTTGAAGATCCAATGTATTGTGATTTTTGCAATCCTTAAAAAATGATAACAACTTCAATTGAATCGGCAATTAACGCATTGACTAAGGGAGAGGTTATTGGACTTCCAACCGAAACAGTTTATGGTTTGGCTGCAAATTGTTTTAATGAAGAGGCAGTTCAAAAAATTTATCAAATTAAAAATCGACCTAATGACAACCCACTGATTGTGCATGTAAAAAATGCTGATGCCATAAATGATTTGGTAATTGAAATACCTGAGGTAGCCAAACTGCTTATGTCTCATTATTGGCCTGGACCTTTAACGTTGTTATTGCCAAAATCGAGCTTGATTTCAGATTGCATTACCGCCTCGTCACCTCTCGTCGCGCTGCGCTCGCCCAATCATCCTTTGGCATTAAGGTTATTGAATCAATTGAATTTTCCACTAGTAGCGCCAAGTGCAAACCCCTTCATGTCGGTGAGTCCAACGAATGCTCAACATGTCCATGACTATTTCGGAGATGATATTTCTGTAATTCTTGACGGTGGAAACTGTCAAAAAGGAATTGAATCTACCATAATTGGATTTGAAAAAAATGAAATAATTATATACAGGGAGGGAACCATCACGGAAGAAGATTTCAAGGTCTTACTTGGAGATTTAAAAGTTAGCAAAATCAAAAACAAAAAAGTCTCGCACCCAGGAATGTACAAAAGACATTATGCACCAAATATACCTTTAATTATAAGCCAGAATATTGCAGAAGATATCAAAAGATTTAAAAACAAAAAAATTGGAGTATTAAGTTTAATACAGATTGAAAACATCGATTGCTATTGTAAAGAGGTGCTATCAGAATCCGGATCACTCGAAGAGGCTGCACAACATCTTTATGGTCATCTCATTAAGCTCGACAAAAGTGGAGCTGATATTATCTTAACCGAGTTCTTACCTGAAATCGGGATCGGTAAAGCAATTAATGAAAAACTTATAAAAGCATCAACAACAATTTAAAATGAATAGTGAACTCCTAACAGAAAATTTGACCAACCCAGCCCTACTCTTTTTTGTATTAGGAATTGTTGCAGTATACTTAAAAAGTGATTTGGCTATACCGCCTAATTCATCAAAATTTATTTCCTTATACTTACTTTTCGCAATTGGTTTTAAAGGTGGACAAGAATTATCCCATGAAACCTTCAACATGGAAATTGCTTGGTCGATGTTGCTAGGCATTTTTATATCAGCAATTATTCCGCTCTATACATTTTATATTTTAAGAACCAAATTCTCAGTTCCAGATGCAGGAGCCATTTCAGCATCTTATGGATCAGTAAGTGCAGTTACATTCATAACTGCAGCTACTTATCTAGAAATGCACCAATTAAAATTAGATGGTCACATGGTGGCAATTATGGCTTTGATGGAATCCCCAGCGATAATTATGGGATTGTTATTGATTTCCATCTATAGACAAGAAAATGAAATGAAAATAAAGAAAACACAAACCATCAAACATTCAATAACCAACGGCAGTGTACTTTTAATTCTTGGGAGTTTAATAATAGGAGTCGTTGCAGACGCCAAGCAAGCTGAAGGCATTAAACCTTTTACCAACGATTTGTTTAAAGGTTTTCTTGCAATATTTCTATTGGATATGGGAATAACGAGTGGCAAAAAATTAAAATCATTTTTCTCTTATGGCTGGTTTCCTGTATTTTTTGCGCTTATCATTCCACTGATAAACGGTTGTGTATTTGCATATCTCAGTGGATTTGTAACAGATGAGATTTCCAACCGATTCATATTCGGAATTCTTGCTGCGAGTGCTTCTTATATCGCTGTTCCTGCTGCTATGAAAGTTTCTGTTCCTTCAGCAAACCCAGGACTTTTTCTGCCAATGGCTTTAGCCATTACATTCCCAATAAACATTACGATTGGGATGCCGCTATATTACTATGTTGCGGGGCTTGAGTAAAAGAAACTTATGTGATTTTAAACTACTCATCATGGTCTAACCATTGTACAAATGAATTTATGACTTCGATCCATTTTCCATTTTGATAATCTGGAATTCCATCA
>CANJNE010000110.1 GCA_947475275.1 Flavobacteriales bacterium
AAAGAAAAAGGTGTTAACATTTATCCTGTTGACTCTGAACACTCGGCTATCTTTCAATGCATTGTCGGTGAATTTCACAATAAAATTGAAAAAATTTACCTTACGGCTTCCGGAGGTCCATTCCGAGGGTGGTCGCGGGAGCAATTAAAAGATGTTCAGCGGGAACAAGCCCTAAAGCACCCAAACTGGACGATGGGTGCAAAAATCACCATTGATTCTGCAACTTTAATGAATAAAGGACTTGAAGTCATTGAGGCCAAATGGCTTTTCAATCTGAAACCCGAACAAATTGACGTCATCGTTCACCCACAATCTATTATACATTCCCTAGTTCAATTTGAGGACGGAAGTATGAAAGCGCAAATGGGTTTACCAGACATGAAACTACCGATTCAATTTGCATTAACCTATCCAAACAGGTTACAAACGGATTTTCAACGTTTCAATTTCATGGATTACCCTCAACTTACTTTTGAAAAAGCTAATGTTGATGTATTTACTAATTTATCCTTAGCCTATCTGGCCATGGAAATCGGCGGGACTTCCGCATGTGTTTTGAATGCTGCAAATGAAATTACGGTGGCAGCTTTTCTTGAAAAGAAAATTGGGTTTTTGGATATTGCTGAAGTAAATAAGAGAACGATGGAAATAATTTCTATCAAAAAACAGCCTGATCTCGAAGATTATATAGCTTTTGATTCTGAAGCAAGAAAAGTGGCTAGCAGCTTAATTCTAAATTAAACCAGTTTACAACTGTGCTTTTAATGCAGTGACGTCTTGGTCGAAATAATGGGTAACAAGATGCGACACGAGATAATCTCTATATTTTTCTCTTGAAATTTTAGGAAGATAAATGAATCCTTTTCCCTGTACAACGTGACGAATGAATTTTTTTCGCTCTAATATTCGAACGATGGTTGAAGTGGTGTTGTAGGCAGGCATTGGTGCCGCATACAGTGCTTGTATCTCTTTAACAGAAGCTTTCTTCAATTTCCAAAGTTTGAGCATTACTTGCTCTTCTGCTGGTGTTAAACGCTCCATAGTAGCATCATTTAGACGAGTGAATGTACAAAAAAACAATCACTTCTACACCATATTTTCCTAAAATTCAGATAATTATAAATTTAACTTGGCTTTAAGTTCCGGATAGACACCATCCTTGTGCAAGTATATATTTATAGTCTTGTATTTAAAATATGCTTCTGAAACGTATAGGTACCCTTCAGGGTAGTTATCCGTTCCCCAAGAATTTTTTACGAGAAAATACTTTGTTCCATTCTGATCTGAATATAAGCCAACAATGTGCATTCCATGGTCGTCGGTGGTAGTTTTATTGTCGTATCCTTCTTGACGTAAAACTGCATCAATTGACATTTCTTTTGAAGGATTTAAGAAGGCATCAGAAAGTTTTTCGGCACCAGCATCCGAAAAGTTTTTATTGTCAGAACCCTTTACTTCAATATCACTCTGATCTGGAACTATGGCTAAACCGTTACTAAAACTAAATCCATCTTCTGAAACATCAGCCCCCCAAGCCACAGTGTATCCATTTTTTAGTGCAGTTTCACATGCCGTATAAAGTTCCTCTAATGAAATGTTATAACTTTCTCCCCAAGCCCAATTGTCAGGAATTTCCAATTCACATTCCTGATACATTTCATGATTCGTGAAGGATGTTAAGGAAACGTAGTTGTCCATATTTAATCCAATGGCATCAGCATAGGACTGTGGCGTATAAGAAACACCATCAATTTTAAATGATTCAGGCACTTTGCCTAAATGCTCATCTAAGATGCTGGTAAAATCTGTTTTCCATTGTTCTGCTATTCCATCACCTGATTGTTGCTGTTGAGTTACCGAACTTTGAAGTTCTTGAAACATCACACCGTGGTTGTAAGATTTTGTTTTTCCAACTAAACCGTCATATTTATCATGTGGAACGATACCATACTTTTTCACCACAAAAGGAATATCATGAAATGCCCCTCCCTCACTAAAGTTGGTTTTTCCATCCATCCGAATGTATTTTTCTGCCTTAGCTTCATATGCACGACGAACAATGTACATTTCTGAAAGCACTGAAGGGCTTGCTGTTCCCATTCTGATTAACTCCGACTCTAAAAACGACAAACAAGAAAAACTCCAACACGTTCCTGTCCAGCCCTGATTTTGAACCGGTGTTGCATCCCAATGGTAAACTTTGGTGAATTTGTAGTTGCTTTCTTCTGAATTCTTGGAGAAAGGTTCGGTTTTCTGGCCAATTGCATTTGCGCAAGTAAAGAATAGTAGTCCAATTAAAAATTTCTTCATGTTGTTGTTATTGATATTAGGAAAATCAACCATTCCTTATTGGTTACATTATTTTTTAAGAATCCAGCCTTTAATGCCGTATTGAGAAGCTTCCTGAGCAAGCTTTTCCATTTCATTTGCATTGGATGCTGTTCCAATACTCACTCGGGTCATACCATCTGCAGTTTCTTTAACAAAGGCATTTAAACCTAGTGTTTTTAGTTCTTCGATTTTCTTTTGCGCATTGATTGGATCTGCAAATGAACCGACAATGAAATCAAAAGATTTTGTGCTGACGATTGGTTGTTGTGCTGCGATAACTTCACCAGGTTCAGTTACGGTAGACTCGGTCGTTACTTCGGTATTTTCGGTTACCTCTTCTGCAGGCTGGGTAGCTTCAAATTCGGAAGAATTGGATAAGACATCCTTATTTATTTCAATTGAAGCTTTAGCGTTATCTGCTTTGACTTCCGTTGCAAAAGGATTGAAATGATCCAGTTTTAATACACCCGATGCAAGAAAATCGGTTTTAACGGGTATCCAAACAGAATAAAACGCTATCGGTAAAAAACAAGCTGCAGCAATGTATTTCCATGCAGCCGAGCGCTTTTTTAATTCAGGGTGGGGAATAATTTTTGGTTCTAATTCTTTTTCTTGTGGTGATTCAATTTTAGAAGAAATTTCTGTATTCAAAACTATTGCAGGTGAAGATTTTTCATCTGTAACTTGCTGTTGAATAACGGACTGTTGCGCGTAAACAACGTCTTCTTCCGCAAGGAAAACAACTTTTCCTAAGCCATAAGATTCAAGCAATAAATTGAAAAATCTGTCTTGTTCGAAACAAATATTCTTTTCACCGTCAAGAAATAAAAAACCAACTTTATCTATAACGACGCGAGCGCCACTGTTCAAGGTATGATTCCAATCGCTAACTTGTTGATCAACCAGTTTTGTTGCCTCTTCGTAACTGATTTTATTTCTGTAGGCCAGATCAGCAATCAATAAACCGTCACTATTGATGAGTTGACGATTAAAAAGCAGTGACTTAGAAGGCGGAGAAATGAGACCGGTTGTGTAATCAATTGTAGCTGATTTTTTCTTGGCAATAAATCCACCAAATGAGGGCACAATTACACAATTGTGACGCAATAATAATTCTCCAACAAGTTGATCGACAGATAACACAAAGCGAATTTAATAAAATGGGCGGTAATTTCCAATTATAATACGGGCTTTATAAACGCTCATTGTTAGAATGTAAATGATTATCTTTCAAACCAATAAATTAAAAATGAAACTTTCAAGTAAATTTCTGAGCACCCTGCGTTTTGTAACTATCTGTTTAGCTGGGTCAATTCTTGTTTTTGACATTGTATATTGTTGGAGAGTAGAGCCATGCACGCCTCCAGGTGGATCATTTGCACCATTTATCTTGTTGTTGGTTTCTGAAATATTTGGGAGGGCAGCAAAAAAGGCCAAGCCGGAATAAATATGTTAATTCTATCAGCGTAACTCAACTGTTCAAAACCTCATCAACATTTCCTTTAATACGTTCGCAAATGGTATCCGTAGGCAAATCGTTATCGTCTTCCCCGAACGGATCTTCAATTTCTTCAGCAAGCACCTCCATACTTACCAAAACATAGAATACAAACGTGGCAATAAGTGAAGAGAAATAGCCAAACTGATTGACAAAAGCCAAGGGCAAGGTGGTCACATAAATGAAGATGAATTTTTTAATGAATAGGCTATAAGAGAATGGTATGGGTGTATTTTTTATGCGCTCGCATGCGCCGACAACATCAATAAAGGTGTTCAAGTTTTTATCCAGAGCTAAAAATTCTTCTTGTGTAATTTTCGAGGTGGAAGATAACGCATTGAGTCTCGTGTACATTGCTTTCACAATGGCTATGGGTACATGTGAAGAATTGCCTAGTTGTTGCAATTCTTCATCGCTTAAATCCAATTCTTCGAATTTCACCCCATTTCTCAAATGTTCTTTAGTTGCGTAAACGTAATTAACTATTTGTCTTTGGAAGAAGGCCTTATCTTCCTTGTCTTTAAGAATACTCGAAAGTTTAACTGCAAAATTTCTGGAATCATTCACCAGTTCTCCCCACTTTCTTCTACCTTCCCACCAACGATCGTAGGCCGTATTGGTGCGAAAAACCAGTAATAAAGAAATCACAAAGCCGATAAGCGAGTATACAGCAATCAGTTTATCTAAAACCTCAGCATTCGGAAAATAGTGCAATTCCAAAAATGCCACAACCAAAGTAAAAAGACCGATGTAGAGAATTTCCTTCCAAAGAATGCGAAATGTGTCACTTTTGTGAAAGGCAAAAATGAGAGTTAACCAGCTTTTTGGGTTGTAGTTTACCATAAGTAATTGTGTGTCCTGGAAATATAAGTTTCAAAATTAGTTTTTTAAAACAGATTAATGTTGTGGAATTTTTCAGATTTCACCAAAGGTTCATATCAGTTAAACTTTCTACTACAAAAATGACAATGGTTCCCATTCGTTATTTTAAAAGCAAATCGACATTTAAATCCCACCAAATAGATTAAATAAATGACGCCTCTTGTCAGGAAAAAGTGCAATGCAGAGCAATTCGGGCACCGCAAAGAAGTCTGCACTCCGTGCGGAGTAGCAGAATCACTGCAGCGGTCGAATTTCACAAATGGAGCGCATTTCAGGACAAGCAGCGTCGAGTTTTCTTTTGCTTACTTTGCTTTTGCGGAAAAAGAAAAGTAAGAACACCAATTAATGTGGTTGAAATAAGATAGGTTTTCTAAACCGCTAATGACAATGGACAATGGTTCCCATTCGTTATTTCATAAACAAATCTCCATTCAAAACAACAAAACCATTTTTATTGAGCTGACGCCTCTTGTCAGGAAAAAGTGCAATGCAGAGCACTTCGGGCACCTCTAAATACTATATATTAAGAACGTTCGAATAAATAAAATTTTATAAGCGTCAGATTAATTTTACGGCCTTGGATTTTTAGGTTTTCTAGCCGCATTGAGTTTCGTAGTTTTTGAGGAAGCCGCAGGATCACCAATAAAACAGAAACTCAGAAGGTGCAGAAAAGGGTTCGGACATTCTTAAAAATGGAGAAAGGATTATTAACCCGAACCCATAAAAATCCTAAGCCTTGATTTTATTAGCTTCGCTGCTTCCTTCGGAGGTGCTCAACTTTTTTAATCAAGTAAAAAAGTTGAAAATCAAAGGAGTAATGTTTTAACCGAAAATTGAGATTATAAACTTTCTTTAAAAAATTTCAACGAGCAGAATCACTGCAGCGGTCGAATTTCACAAATGGAGCGCATGTCCAGACAAGCGGCGTCGAGTTTTCTTTTGCTTACTTTGCTTTTGCGGAAAAAGAAAAGTAAGAACACCAATGAATGAGGTTGAAATAAGATGGGTTTTCTAGACCGTTAATGACAATGGTTCCCATCCGTTATTCCAAAAACAAACCTTTATTGAAATCGCACAAACCAGATTAACCAATAGCCAACTCTTACCTCAAAAATTCCAATTTATTCTTAACTGTATTGCATGTTATAAAATGGAATTGCCATGCCTACAACACACATTTTTGTATAACAACCCAACCACTTTTTACAGTTGTTTTATGCAAATAATGGGTAGGATATGCGGGCGTTGCAAGTAGCGAAGTGTTTGAAAGGGATTAAAGGAACGTATTTATTTCAATACTTTTTCGAGCATTCCTTTTAAAAAACTCACCTCATCTTTTAGCAATTGGATTTGCTGTTCGTAAAGATTTCTTTCGCCTTCTGAAAGCTGATTGTTATTGATTACCAGCCCGTTACCGACATCATTATGCATGATGTTGAACACCATATTTTCGTTGAACGTAATGATTTCTTCGGGCTTCATATTCAATACAGTAGCGATCTTTTCCAGTTTGGAATAGGTCACCTCCGTTTCCCCCAATTCCATGCGGCTGTAAGCGCTTTGTGTGAGTCCCAATTCTTGCGCCATGTGGTCTTGCGTTAGGTTCTTTAACTCGCGAAGCTTCTTGATTTTCTGACCGATAAGCATGGTGTGCACGATTGAGGGTTTTGAACAAATATAAAAACATCTTCGGATTTATTAAAGGATTCTATTTTTTCATGCCACATAATATATGCGATAGGTGTATATATTATGATTTTTGAAACATAATGAAAGGCGTTGGATTCTCTAGTTTTGTGGGATAACCAATTAACTAACTTTTTTATGAAAAAAATTATTTTAGCGCTTATTATTTCAGCTTGCTCACTTCAATCTAAAGCACAGTTTTTCGAACAAGACATTAATTATGTGAATGCTGGATATGGTCTTGGTATTGGCTACGGTCGCTTATTGAATGCTTACCAAGCCTATGACGGTTATAAATTCTCAGGTTTTGGGCCGGTAGCATTGAGTTATGAAAGAGGAATTACGGACAATATCGGTGTTGGACTCGCAATCGGATATTCTTCTTTTGGTGCAACATGGTTGCAAACAACCTATGATTATAAATACCGATGGACAACACTTTCTGTTATGGCTAGAGGGGCTTACCACTTTAATGTAAGAAACCGTCAATTTGATCCTTATGCAGGAGTAGGTGTTGGGTTTTTAAAATTCGGGTATAAGTGGGAATCTGCTGACCCAAATTTCAATGAAGACTTATACAACGTAAACTTAGGGACACCACTTGGCTACCAAATTTTCTTGGGTGCGCGCTATATGTTCAATGATAATGTTGGGGCATACGCTGAGATCGGTTACGGACTTTCTGTTGCGAATGCAGGTCTGACTTTGGCTTTTTAAGTATTTGTTAAGTCAGATATACTGTTATGCAGGTCAATTTAAAAAGTGAGGTTCAACGATATGTTAGTCAATTTGGCGATGTTGAATTGAGAAATATAATTGGTACTCCATATTATTCGTGTAACCTGAACAAAGTACCAACTGTGATTTTCCCAAATGTCATTTTAGCCAAAACTAAAAGTGATATAGTAAATTTTGAACCATTTGTTTCAGAATTAAAAAATTCACATCAAATTATTCGACTCGACGTAATTCAGGATCACATGGGAAATACGATAGAAATTAAACCTATTTATTTAAATAACTATTCTGGATTATAAAAATTAAATATTTTAAAATGAAATTCTTAATTAATAACAAAATTCGACTTCTTATTTTAGGTGTTTATTATCCTATCTTTTGTTCTTCTCAAATCATTGATTGCTGGGAGCCAACTAATGGACCTTACGGTGGCTATTGTAATGTTCTGAAAGAAATCAACAATAATATTTATGCAGGTACAGATTGTGGCATTTATTCCACAAATGATAATGGAATCACTTGGTCTAACAAAAGTGCTGGTTTAGGAAGTTGTAAATTAATCCAAGATATTGATATTGTTAATTCTGTTATGATTGCAGGAACTTTGGATAGTGGTATATACATCTCCAATGATTTTGGTATTAATTGGGTTAAATCAAATTCTGGATTAAACGACCCTTTTTTGGATCAGCATAT
>CANJNE010000111.1 GCA_947475275.1 Flavobacteriales bacterium
CCTTTACATTTAACCAAAACAGCTGGTATTGCTCTAAAATCAAATTTAGATATTGATATCACTGGATTTGATCCAAAGCTCATTGTTGGCACCATTAAAGCAAGGGATTTCAAGTACATCGAAACAAGCAAATCTTTTTCCGATTCATTGTTGACATTGAACATATTCAATTTTCAATATGGTAAAAAATATGAATTGGAATCCACGCTTGCTGATATTACAATAGAGGGAAAAGTTAATTTTCAAACAATTGGTGGGGATTTAATCTCACAATTTAACAAAGTATTTCCTTCCGATATTACAGGTCTGTCTCAAGACAAAGTCAAATCAAAAAATCCAAGTCAGTTCTCCTACAACATACAATTGAAAAAAATGAACGAATTTCTGGCGATTTTTCTTCCAGACCTATCAATTGAAGGAGGTACTAAAATTTTTGGCAATTATGATGGTGTTCAAGAACTTTTTAAAGTTCAGATGAATTCAGAAAAGTTAAAATTTCAAGAAATCGTTTTTGAAAAGATAACCTGTATTCAAGATTTAATAAAAGAAAATGTTTCGGCCAATTATAAGGTAGACAACATTCAATTGACGGATAGCATTCATCTTGAAACTGTACATTTTCAAACGAATGGTACTCAAAGAAACCTGGAATCTTATGTTTCATGGGATACCCTGACACCTAATACGTCTTTCATTAATTGGACCACCACGCTATCAAGTAAAAACAAACTCGACTTCAAACTTAAACCCTCATTTTTTGCAATTAATAAATTGAGATGGGATATTGAAAAGGAATCGGATATTGGAATTGAAGCACAACAAGTTATTGTCCGCAACCTTAAACTACAAAGAGGAAAACAAATTATTTCCTTGAATGGAGCGCTTTCCAGAAACACATCAGATGTTTTAACCTATAAACTAAAACAAATCGATCTTGAAGATATTAGCCAATTTTTTGGCTCTCAAACAAAATTAAAAGGTACTGCCAACGGCTATGGCTCTCTATCTAAATTTTATACTGATTTAACTTATCAAGGTGATTTATTCATTAATGGCCTTTACGTCAATGAAGGCGAAATAGGTGACATTTTTGTAATGTCAAAATGGAATAAATCCAAAGAAAGTGTTGAAGCAGAAGGAGATTTAACTTTCCGCGGAAATAAAACATGCATGTTTGATGGTAATTACTATGTAAAAGGTGATAAAGATCCACTAGCCTTTAATATTAATTTTAAAAATACAGATATTGTATTTCTTCAAGATTTTCTTGATCCAAAAACGATATCAAATTTGAAAGGGAACCTACTTGGAACCATAAAAATAACGGGTAAACCGTCAGACCCTGAAATAAGTGGAGATATTCAGCTGAACAATGGGAATTTAAAACTCGAACTTTTAGGAGCCAACTTTGGTCTCAATGGAAAAATAAGTGTCAGCGATAATCTCATCTTCATTAAAAACATGACTATTACTGATGAGTTAAATGGAAAAGGATCATTAGACGCTAAGGTTATTCACAACAATTTTGACAATTGGAATTATCGTGTTGATATCGACCTGGGGTCAAATAACTTTTCACTCAATCAAAATGTTTCGGACCGTTTCCTTATTATGAACACCGCCTACAAGGAAGGAGAAATTTATCATGGCACTGCTTTCGTTAATGGAACCGCGAAAATATTTGGCACCACCAAAGAGACAACCATAGATGTTGATTTAGAAACCAGAAAAGGATCTTCACTTGACTTTCCAATGTATGGTCAAGGCGACTTAAAAGAAGACAAAGGATTCATAACTTTCGGTAATATTGAAGATTACCTTAAAAGGGCTGAGAATACCAAAGAGGAAATTAAAACACTCGCATTAATTTTGGACCTTAATTTTAAGGTTACTCCGGATGCAAAAATGAAAATAATCTTCAATCAGAATACTGGTGATGAAATTACAGCAAATGGCAGTGGTGACATTAACATGAAGATCGACCGCATGGGAGATTTAACCATGAATGGCATTTACACCATTAAAGAAGGGAAGTATAACTTTGCAATGGGTCCAGTTTACCGACAAGAATTTACCATTGACGAAGGTGGAACAATAGCATGGAAGGGTGATCCTGCACAAGCTACAATTGATGTTAAAACTAAAATTGACGTAATAGCGAATTTAGCTGAACTTTCACCAAATGAGGTGAGTAATACAGGAAATTCAAGACAAAAAGTAAGTTGTTACCTCCTCCTGACAGATAAATTAACTTCCCCTAGAATAGACTTCGATATTAAGGCTCCAAAAGCAGATGAAACTGGTAAAGCACTCGTAACAAGAGTAACCAGCGATAAAGATGAATTGAAAAGACAATTTGTTTCACTTATTTTCTGGAAAAGATTTCAACCCTTAAAAGGAACTGCAACAGCTAGTGGCTCTGCCGCTCTTGATTTGGTAACCAACCAAATAAATTCTTTGCTTTCACAAATATCAAATGACTACAGAATGGGGGTTAATTTGGACAAGGATGAAATCACAAAAGAAAGCACCTATGAATTCGGTGTGTCTAAAGGATTCCTTGATAATCGTCTGATTGTTAGCGGAAGTTTTGGGGTAGAAAGCAATACAAATGGTGGATCAGGTGCGCAGAATGCATTAATCGGAGACGTTAATATTGATTATTTGTTAAATGAAAGTGGCACGGTTAGGGTCAATGTATTTAATGAATCAAATGACAATTCAATTATTAAAGACAAAAATTTAGGCCTATTTACTCAAGGTGCAGGATTCAATTATCAAGAAGAGTTCGACAACTTCGGAAATTTCAAATTAGGCCAATATTTCCTTGATATTTTTAGAGCAAAGGATAAAAAGAAATATCCAGTTAAACGAAAAAAGCAACAAACACCGGTACCACCTCTTAATGAGCCTACTGGTGCTGTATTTAAAAATGAAAAAAGGAAAGTATAAATAATGAATTATGCTTTAAATAGATATAAATAAATATGAATAAAGTTCTTATTGCAAATAGGGGTGAAATTGCCCGACGCGTAATTCGCACCTTAAAAAAAATGAACATATCAAGTGTCGCCATTTATTCAGATGCTGATCGATATGCGCCGCATGTTATGGAGGCAGACGAGGCAGTGTATGTTGGTTCTAGCCCTTCGTCAGAAAGCTATTTGAAACAAGATTTGATATTAGAGCATTGCAAAAACTTAGGTGTAGATGGTATACATCCAGGATATGGATTTTTATCGGAGAATGCCAACTTCGCAAGAAAAGTAAAAGATGCAGGTATAAAGCTGATTGGTCCATCACCCGAATCCATGGAATTAATGGGTGATAAATTGAGTGCCAAACAAGCGGTAAAATCATACAATGTACCTTTGGTTCCTGGCGTTGATAGCGCAATAACGGATATTGATGAAGCAATTAAAATAGCCGAAGAAGTTGGTTATCCTGTTTTAATCAAAGCATCAGCAGGAGGTGGTGGTAAAGGTATGCGTTTGGTTTATTCATCTGCCGAATTCGCCGAACAAATGCGATTGGCGCAAAATGAAGCCCGTTCCTCTTTCGGCGATGATGCTGTTTTTATTGAAAAATTCGTTTCACAACCAAGACATATTGAAATTCAAGTTTTTGCTGATAGTCATGGCAACGTGGTCTACCTCTTTGAAAGAGAATGCTCCATTCAAAGAAGACATCAAAAAGTAGTTGAGGAAGCACCAAGCGCGATTTTAACTCCAGAATTACGACAAGCAATGGGAGAAGCTGCAGTTGCAGTTTGTAAAGCATGTAATTACGAAGGCGCCGGAACAGTTGAATTTCTTTTAGATGGTGATCTCAATTTCTACTTTCTTGAAATGAATACGCGGCTTCAAGTAGAGCATCCTGTAACAGAAGAAATCACTAAAACAGATTTGGTAGAATGGCAAATTCGTGTAGCGAGGGGTGAAAGGTTGCCGAAACTTCAAAATGAACTAGAAATAATTGGTCATGCAATTGAAGTTCGTGTTTATGCTGAAGATGCATTGAGTGGTTTTGTGCCTGATATTGGCAAATTAGAACGCTATCGAATTCCGAAAGGACAATTTATACGAGTTGATGACGCTTTTAATGAAGGTATGGAAATTCCCATTTACTACGACCCAATGATTGCGAAACTTGTAGTTTGGGGAAAAGATAGACATGAAGCCATTAAGCGAACGATTGAAGCTATTGATCATTACCAAATTTCTGGTGTAAAAACTACCTTGGATTTTGGGAAATTTGTTCTCAAACATGACGCTTTCGTTTCTGGTAACTTCGATACCAATTTTGTAAAAGATCACTTTCAAGATACATCAGTACTTTATGATTCCATGGAAGATGAAAAAGAAGCCCTTTTGCATGGGTTGAATCAAATTTGGGTTGACATGAAAAAAAGAAAGGAACGTGACTTCGCTTCAAGAGAAATTATTGGAGCATGGAAAAACAGCAGGGGTTGATAAAATTCCGCGAATAATTGTTGAATCTTTATTTTATTAAAAGTACTTTTACGACGCAAATTATAGAACATGAACTTACACGAATACCAAGGCAAATCGATTCTTAAAAGCTACGGAGTAGCTATTCAGGAAGGAATCGTAGTTGATAAAGTTGAAGATGCTTTAGCTGCAGCTCAAAAACTTACTGAAGAAACAGGGACTGGATGGTACGTTATCAAAGCCCAAATACATGCTGGTGGTCGTGGTAAAGGAACCGTTCAAGAAACTGGTTCTCATGGAGTTGTTCTGGCAAAAGGTATTGATCAAGTTGAAGAGAAAGTTAAAGGTATTTTGGGTGGACACTTGGAAACGGCTCAAACTAACGGAAAAGGTAAAAAAGTAAACAAAGTGCTTATTGCACAGGATGTATACTATCCTGGAGAAACAGCAACTGCTGAATTTTACATGTCAGTGCTTTTGGACAGAGAAAAAGGAAGAAATGTAATTGTATACTCTACCGAAGGTGGAATGGACATCGAACACGTTGCAGAGCACACACCTCATCTTATTCATAAAGAATTTATAGACCCACGTGTTGGTCTTCAAGGATTTCAAGCGCGTAAAATTGCTTTCAATTTAGGCTTATCAGGTGAAGCATTCAAACAAATGACAAAATTTGTTGCAGCTTTATACAAGGCATATGACGGAATTGATGCCTCTATGTTTGAAATTAATCCGGTATTAAAAACATCTGACAATAAAATTATTGCAGTTGACTCCAAAGTTACACTAGATGGAAATGGATTGTTTAGACATCCTGATTATCTAGCCATGCGAGACGTTTCAGAAGAAGATCCAACAGAGGTTGAAGCAGGAGAAGCTGGACTCAACTTCGTGAAATTAGATGGAAACGTAGGTTGTATGGTTAACGGTGCCGGACTTGCTATGGCAACTATGGACATTATTAAACTTTCGGGAGGTAATCCTGCCAATTTCTTGGATGTAGGTGGAACTGCTAACGCTGAGCGTGTTGAAAAGGCATTTCATATTATCTTGAAAGATCCTAATGTAAAAGCAATATTGATTAATATTTTTGGAGGTATCGTTCGTTGCGACCGTGTAGCTCAAGGTGTTGTTGACGCCTACAAAAACATGGGTTCCATTCCAGTTCCAATTATTGTAAGATTGCAAGGTACAAATGCTGAGGAGGCTAAGAAACTTATCGATGAGTCTGGATTGAACGTTCATTCAGCTGTATTGCTTCAAGAAGCAGCCGACAAGGTAAAAGAAGTTTTAGCTTAAACAGAATTTAGAAAATACATAGAGAAAAACGGGAAGGAAACTTTCCGTTTTTTTTTCTAATTCAAAGTTTCAACAAATGGTGCAATTTGAAGCCCTTGCTGTTTTATTCAAAACATACCTCAAAAAGTACTAGATTATTTATACTCGTATGTTATTTTTCATAGAGTTTATAGTTCATCTTCACCTCTGCTTTTAATTGATTCAAAAGTGAATACAAACCAAAAAAGGTGCGCATGATATAAATGGCATGAGCAGAGCCTCTGGCATTGTTCATTTTACGCAATTCTTTGTTTTTAGCGATTTCATCACCCATGACATAGATTTTTGTGAAATACGCATCATTACCAAAATCAAATGAATCGACATGAAATGGTTGAGCTAGGAGTCCTATACTCTGCTGAAACATTGAGAGGAGCAATTGCTTTTGTTGTGGGGTGTCACCATTTTTAATCAATTGCAATTGTTCGTATAATTCAATTTGCCTGCTTTCGTCATTTAAAATTTCAGGATTCAATAATTGGTAATATGCCGTTGAAAACTCAACTGGAATCTCTTTTATACAGCCGAAATCCAACACACACAATTCATTGGCTTCATTGACGATAAAATTACCAGGATGTGGATCAGCATGCACGCGGTTCAGTTTTTTCATTTGAAATAAATAAAAATCCCACATGGCTTGACCAATTTTGTTTCTTATTTCTTGGGAAGGATTTGTTTTCAAAAAATCTGGAAACATCTTTCCCTCAATCCAGTCCATTGTTATGATGCGCTTATTGGAGTATTCAGGATAATACTTAGGAAAACGGATATTTTCAATCTCATGACTGGCAGCCGAAATTTCAACAGCACGCTTCAATTCCAATTCGTAATCAGTTTCCTCTATAAGCTTCGACTCCACTTCATCCATATACAATTGCATTTCGGATGCTTTCATATTCAACAACTGTGATGCAAATGGCTTAACCAGTTTTAAATCAGAGGAGATGGCATCAGCAACACCTGGATATTGTATTTTAACGGCAAACAAGCGACCATCTTTTTCAGCACGATGCACTTGACCAATACTAGCGGCATGTATGGCATTTCTCGAAAATTCATCAAAAATCTCATTCGGACGTTTACCGAAATATTGCTGAAAGCTTTTCAATACCAGAGGATATGAAAGTGGCGGAGCGTTGAATTGAGCCAAAGAAAATTTGTCTTGATATGCCTTCGGTAGCACTTGATTGTCCATGCTCATCATTTGTGCAACTTTTAGTGCACTGCCTTTCATTTCACTAAGGGCGGCATAAATATCAGCGGCATTGTCCTCGTGCAAGCTATCTTTTGAAGTACTTGGTTTTACGGTTTTTTTCGCGAAATATTTGATGTAATTCCCGCCTACTTTCGCCCCTGTACCAATAATTTTTGCAGCTCTTTTTATTTTCGAAATTGGAATAGCATCTAACTCTTTGGCTTTTTGTTCAGGTTCCATTTAAAAAACTTTAGTTTTAATGGCAAATTTCCCAAAATCGAGAAGCGAATCAAACTGGTTCGACTGCAACATATCAAAACTTAAATTAATAGATTTCTCAATGGCGGCATCCGTAGTGGTGAATCCTTGAGAATCATCATTCAACCAAACCCTGAAAAGATACGTAAATACCAATTTAAATCCTTTGGAATAGTGTTCACCTACAAAAGGCCGATCTTTAATTTCTTCATTCTTTTTCGCTTCGGAGAGTATGCCGTCAACTTGAGATTCCAATTCATTAAGAAAAGGTTTCCAATCATCGGCCTGTTCTCCAATTTTTTGAATTTTGGAATAATTGAAAAGATAGTATGATCTATTGCTTTTCATTTCTTCAAACAGCGTGAAAAATAAACCTAACAACTTTTC
>CANJNE010000112.1 GCA_947475275.1 Flavobacteriales bacterium
ATACGCGTTACGCACCCGTGCGCCGGTCGCCACCAATAAAGCAAGCTTTATTTATGCTGCCCCTCGACTTGCATGTGTTAGGCCTGCCGCTAGCGTTCATCCTGAGCCAGGATCAAACTCTCCGTTGTATAAAACTTTGAATTTTGTTGAGGCTCGTCGTTTATTTCTTACGCTGTTTCCTTATTTCTCAATCTTTCAAAGAACTTTATTGTGCTAATCCTAAATCTTATTCTTTAATTAGCTCATCTCTACTCCTAATCTCTTCCTCTTTTTACCCTTGTTCTCGTTCGAACGGGGTTGCAAAGTTAATCACTTATTTCTTTTTAACAACACCTTTTTGAAAAAAATGAAAATAATTTAATTTTTACCGGGCTTCAAGCAAACTTTAGTATTGTTATTTTAAAGCATAAACACATGTTTAATAGGCACTTACATTAAGTGCTGAAATATATTTTGAGCTATTAAAAAAAATAAATAAAATCTTTGACGCCTACAAAACATTTAAATTTAAAACTTGTCCAAAGCTACAGTCGTTAAGATTTCATTCTTACAAGCAATCATAACATTTGTCTCACCTTTCAATAAAAGCTCAATTGCTAATTCTCCCATTTGTGAGGCAATCCATCTGTCTTTAAATGAAGGAGCGCCACCTCTCTGCAAATGACCCAAAACTGTATGGCGCAATTCAAATTCTATGAGAAGCGGCTCTATTTGCTTCAAAATTTCAAGAGAACTGCCAGCTTCCTCACCTTCAGCAACGACAATAATTTTACTTTTTATGTGTCCGGCTGCTTTTATTTCTTTAACCAATTGAGGTAAATCTGTTTTTTCTTCCGGAACCAAATAAGCAAAAGCCCCATTAGCCTCCTTGGCACCATAAGCTAAATTCCCTGAATTTCTTCCCATCACTTCAATAAGAAAAACCCTATGGTGACTTGCAGCAGTATCCCGAATTTTATCAATACAATAACAAATCGTGTTTAAAGCTGTGTCAAAACCGATTGCGTAATCTGTTCCAGATATATCATTATCAATTGTTGCCGGAATTGCTATGAAGGGAATTTTTGTTTCTTTGTTAAAATCAATAGCACCTCGAAATGTTCCGTCACCTCCAATTACTATGAGTGCATCAATTTTTTCAGATTCTATGAACTTGGCAGCTTTCTCTCGACCAACTTGTGTTAAAAAGTCTTTTGATCTTGCGCTTCCTAAAAACGTTCCACCGCGATTATTTATCTCCTCAACCGATTCTTGTTGCAAAATATTACCTCTTCCTTCTATTAAGCCTTGAAAACCATCTAAAATACCAAAGGGAATTATGCCATTTCTATGACTAGATAATGTTAAAGCAAACAA
Organism: Flavobacteriales bacterium; assembly: GCA_947475275.1. GTDB lineage: Bacteria > Bacteroidota > Bacteroidia > Flavobacteriales_D > Crocinitomicaceae > M0103. The sequence continues at coordinate 1,357 of CANJNE010000112.1, forward strand.
TGCCGTATTCATTCCTGGAGCATCGCCACCAGAAGTTAAAAATGCAATTTTTTTCACAAGTTGATGAATTTAATTTAAAGGAAATATGAATAGAAAATATGGAATTGTACTTTTGAATTCATCTAAGTAAGGAAATGTTTCAATCGAGGAGAAAAAAATATCGGGAAAATACGGATCAAGAGCTGATTCTAATTTATCGTGAGACCTCACATAATGAATGCATAGGTATTCTTTATGAAAGATACGGACACTTGGTAATGGGAGCTTGTCTCAAATATTTAAAGAACATTCATAATGCAGAGGACATTTGCATGCATATTTTTGAAACACTTTCAGATAAATTAATCAAACATGAAATCATCAACTTCAAATCATGGCTTTTCACTGTAACTAGAAATGAATGCTTGATGTATTTCCGAAAGAATAAAAGCGAGCACTTATCGATTGAACAAATTGAAAGCGCTGACATAAATGAGGAATATAATCTCAACTATGATTTGGATCTTGAGCAATTAAAAAAATTCATTGAAACCCTAAAAGAAGAACAACAGAAGTGTTTGGAACTTTTTTATTTTTCTGATCAATCTTATGAGCAAATTTCAACATCACTTGATATTAGTATAAAGCAAGTAAAAAGTGCCATTCAAAATGGGAAAAGAAATCTTAAAATTAAAATGATGGAATTTTCATCAACCAATACAAAACTTGAACTGTAAAATGTCACTGAGCAGAAAAGATATAAGACAATATTTGAATTCGGAAGATCCGAAGTTTAAAAATACAATCGAAAAAAGTGCATTGGAAAATGAGTTCGACAATGCAGCCCTCGATGGCTGGAATGATTTTCCGAAAGCCAACATGAATCGATTAGATAAACGTTTTAGAAAGCAAAACTACTGGGGTATTAAAATAACAATTGCAGTATTACTCATTTCAACTGTTGTATTTTTTGCGCTTAAAATTCAAGATAAAAATGAACCCTTAAAAGTTGCTCAAACAAATACAATTGAGGACAAAGTTGATACTATTGTTTTGGAAAAAACCGATTACATATTACCAAGACCGATTGAAGAAATGAATGAGTTACCGGTTAAAAAACAAATTCAGGCTTCAACAATAATCAATGACTTCAGAGAAAAGTCATTAATCGAAGAAACAAAACCAGATCAACCATTTGACATTAATCTTCCTGCGAAAAAAATAGAAAATGAAAATAAAGAATCAAGAAGTATTATAAAGGAAGAATACTTGGGTAAGGAGATTTATTTATTTGATTTAAAGGTTATTGATTACCGTTTTTACCGAACCAAACCAGAAATTAGCACAAAACAAACTTTACTAACAGGAACTCCGGCCAATTTAGGCGAAATTCCGAACGACGAATCCTTAGATTGGGAAAAAATTGAAATTCCATATATTGAATACTTATCAAAAACAATGGAGTACTTCTCCAAAGGTCAAAACAAAAGGGCATTAACGCGATTTCTGGAAATTCTAAATACGTATCCGGATGATTTAAATGCCAATTTTTATACTGGATTGTGTTATTACAATCTAAAGGAATATAGTAGTGCAATAAATCACTTTAGTAATTGCTCAAGTTCAGATTTCAAGAACTTCTATGAAGAGGTGGATTGGTACAAAGCAAAATGTTACATCGCTAACAATCAAGATTTTGAAGCGAAGGAATTACTTAACCAAATTGTTGCGGGAAAAGGTTTTTATGCTAACCAAGCATCAAAACTACTTCATTGATTTAGCCCAAAGACTCCATTTGTATTTTATCTTTTTAAGCCAGATTGAATAGAGAGCCATTTCTTGCCATTTTCTTCAGTAATGGATTTGGCCTGTATCGATCTTCACCATATTCCTCGAATAGTTCAACCAATTTGGCATATACATTTTCGATTCCGAACTCATTCGCCCATTGCAAGAGGCCTTTAGGATAATTTACCCCCTTTGTCATTGCTAAATCGACATCCTTTTGCGCAGCCACATTCATAAAAACAGCATCCGCTGCCTCGTTAATCAACATGACAAGAATTCGTTCAAAAATATATCTTCCCAATTCGTTATCTTGATTCGGCTCAACAATTGATGCATCCTCCGCATAATTGTAAAACCCACGTCCCGATTTCCTCCCATAAAACCCAGCTTCTTTGTGGCGTTTTTGAGTAAACGATGGTTTAAATCTAGGGTCGAAATAAAATGCTGTAAAGACAGTTTCAGTAACCGTATAATTCACGTCATTTCCAATATAATCCATTAAAGTAAATGGCCCCATTTTAAATCCTCCCAGTGCTGTCATCGCCCAATCTATTGTGGCAAAATCAGCAATACCCTCTTCATATATTCTAAGCGCTTCGCCATAAAAAGGTCTGGCTACCCGATTTACAATAAAGCCGGGTGTGTCTTTACATAAAACACCTATTTTTTTCCAATTTTTAACCCATTCGGTACATCTCGAAATGGTCTCTTGATTGGTTTGCACCGCCGGAATTATTTCAACCAGGGGCATTAACGGAGCAGGGTTGAAAAAATGAAGTCCAATAACTCTTCCGGAATGCTTTAAACAAGATCCAATTGACGCAATGGAAAGAGAAGATGTATTAGATGCCAAAATGCAATTTTCTGGAACGACACCTTCTAATTCTTCGAAAACCTTCTTTTTTATATCTAAGTTTTCAACTATTGCCTCAATGATTAATGAAGCATCGCTGAATGGGCTAAAATTCTGCTGATAAGATATTTTTTGAAGCAAATTGGAACATTCTTCAGCGCTTAGATTTCCTTTTTCAACCAAACGGTTAAAAATCTTCTCATGACCTTGTTTGGCCTTTTCGAGGATATCTTTATTCAAGTCAACAAGAATAACATCATCTCCATTTTGAGCAATAACTTGCGCTATTCCGGCTCCCATTGTTCCGGCACCAATAACACCTACTAACATAATTATCTTCTATTTTCCTTTAAATTCTGGTTTTCTTTTCTCCAAGAAAGCATTCACACCCTCGCTAAAATCATAAGTTGCTCCGGCTTCAGTTTGTAATTCTTCCTCTAGATCAAGTTGACTTGATAAATCATTTGTCCATGAAGCGTTAACCGCTTTTTTGGTAAGACCAAGACCTCTAGTTGGCATTGCGGCAAGCGTTTCAGATAACGTTTTGTATGCTTCTTCAAAGGCTTCATCTTCAACAACTTTATAAATCAAATTCATTTGTTCTGCTTGATCCGATGATAATTTATCACCTGTCATCATCAAACCTAATGCTTTCTGAAATCCAATAATTCTTGGTAAAAAGAAAGTTCCTCCTGAATCAGGAATCAATCCAATTTTTGAAAATGCCTGAATAAAACTTGCACTCTTCTTTGCGATCGTAAGGTCACATGCCAATGCAATATTAGCTCCAGCACCTGCAGCAACTCCATTTACGGCAGCAATTACCGGTTTTTCGATTGAACGAATACGCAATATAATTGGATTATAATGTTCTTTTACAATTGTTCTCAATTCAGGTCCCTCAGGATCTACTGCTTCACTTAAATCTTGTCCGGCACAAAAAGCTTTTCCTTCACCTGTTAGAACGATTGCACGAACCTCATCATTCATCTCACATTCATCCAATTCCTTTTGAAGTTGCATTGCCATATTTCGATTGAATGAATTGAAAACTTCAGGTCTGTTAAGTTTCAGAGTACAGACTCCATTGACAATTGATTTGATAATTTCCATTGTTTCAATTTGATTTTACTAAATTACTATTCTAAATTACTTCTTGAATTCATTACGAATCAACTCAACTACTTTTTTATCAATCGGGAAGGTAAAATCTTCCTCTTTTAATTCATCAATCAAAACCCAGCGGTGCTTTTCACCTTCTTCATTATGAGGAACTTCATGATTTCCAATTATAATCTTTTCCAAATCTGATGTCGAAACTTGATAATAAAAACTAATCAATTGATGGTTTTGGTTGAAGGCCGAAAATTGTAAAAACTCGTTCACATAAAAAAATGCATCAACTTGAATGTCTATTCCTATTTCCTCATAAAATTCTCTAATCAAAGCGTCATTTACACCTTCACCAAACTCGATTCCACCACCAGGAAATTTTGTAAACGAAAATCCATTTCGACATTCATCCGAAACAAGGATTTGGTTTTTGTGAATCAATAAACCATAAACCCTTAAATTGAAAGCCTTCACAATTCTAAAATAGCACGGATATCCGGTTTGAAATAGAGTTCTGACTTCAATACTTTTCCATCTTCTCTATAAATTGGATTGCCATCTATATCCAACTTGCTCATATTGGAACGTTGAATTTCTTGAAACACTTCTACCATCTTATCTTGAAGACCATGTTTTAATATGGTACCGCACAAAATGTAAAGTTGATCACCTAGAGCATCAGCAATTTCAACAATATCACCTTTCTGAGCAGCCTCGAGGTACTCTTCATTTTCCTCTCGCATCAATTTGTATCTCAGCATGATTTCTTCTTGTGACAAATCAACTGTTGGTTGATAATTGTTTTCAATCTTGAAAGCATTGTGAAAAGTTTCAACGGCAGCAATAGTTTCTTTTAAAGTCATTTCTTTTTTATTCAAAGTTATTTTGAAAAATATTTTCTATTCAACGTCATTGGCAAAAGAAATGAGTAATTATCAACAACTACCTAAACCAAGTTTTTCGAGTTGTGTCCAAAATTCAGGATAACTTTTATTTACTGATGATGCATTATCGATGGTTATCGTTTCGTTTCCAAAAATTCCAAATATTGCCAAAGCCATTGCCATTCGATGGTCGGAATAACTGCTAACATTACCACCACTAGATTTTGTATTGCCAACAATTATTAAAGCATTATCCAAAATTGAAATGTCAACACCCAATTTACCTAACTCCTTTACTAAGGCATCAGCACGATTGCTTTCTTTATTGAACAAACGATCTACACCTGTTAATCTTGAGACCCCACCTAAACGCGCTGCTAAAACCGCCAATGCAGGAAAAAGATCTGGTGCGTTTGATAAATCGGCTTCAAAAGCCCTTCCTTTTCCGGAAACATCAATGCCTTCATTACTATTTTGAATCTGAAAACCCGCCGACAACAAAATATCGATAATTTTTTTATCCGCTTGTTTGCTATTCATTTGAAGTCCTGAAACCTTCACATCCATTCCTAAAGCTGAAGCAACCAACCAAAAACTGGCCGCGCTCCAGTCGCCCTCAACATGGTATTTACAAGCCTGATAGTGCTGAGCTCCTCGAATTTTATAAAAATCCCCTTCATTCAACATTTGAATTCCAAATGTTCTAAGCGTATCCTTAGTCATTTCAATATATTTCGCACTTGTTAAGTTTTTGACTTTCAGCATAGAATCACCTGATAAAAGAGGCAATGCCATCAAAAGCCCCGAAATGTATTGAGAACTTTGGGAGCCATCGACTTCATAAGTTCCGCTAGTAAATTGTCCTGAAATGGACATTGGGAACTTCCCATCAGATAGCGCTACATCTAATCCCATTTTTGGAAATTCCTTTTCGAAAAATGACATGCTTCGCTGGTTTAATGTGCCTTCACCTGACAGAATAAAGGTTCCTTCAAATACACCAAGAATGGCAGGAATTAATCTTGCTGCTAAACCGCTTTCTCCACAATGAATATTTCCTGATGAGGGATAATTTGGAATTCCTTCGACAATTAATTCTGAATTCGAATTTGAGTAATTCACAGATGCTCCCATTTGTTGAATAATTTTAATCATATTCAACACGTCGTCACTTTTACCAAAATTTGAAATGGTAGATTGCCCTTTGGATAAAGCTGCCGCTAAAATTGCTCGTTGCGCATCACTTTTCGAAGGAGGAACATTAACAATACCACTTAAGTTTGATGGAACAATCTTTTTAATCATTTCTTGGGTTCATCACTTTAGTTTGATGTCGAATAGATTCTTGATGAATTTCATCCATTAAACGTCTGACAAAACTATCGCTCAAATCCAATTCGTCCAACATGTCCAATCTTTTCAAAAGCATTTGCTTCCAATGTTCTTGCTGAAAAATAGTAACATGATGTTCTCTCTTGAAAGCGCCAACCTCAG
>CANJNE010000113.1 GCA_947475275.1 Flavobacteriales bacterium
GCAGCCGTATATGAAGAAAGAAGTACATATCTTGATTTGACTTATGAAAGCTTTGTGAATTACGATCAAACATTTGCTGAAGTGCATCGTGTTAAAGCAACTGGAGGTGTATCGGTTTTCCAAAGAAGCGGTGAATCATTGAACGGAATAGCATATAATATTCCCAACAACTCAATCGATTATGCTGATATTTCTGCCAATACTGCTGAAGGAGGATTTCTAAACAATGTTGGTTCTTGGGAATTTAAAGAACGGCTTTTGTCTGCATTTTTAAGAGCAGAATACAACTACGATAGAAAATACCTATTTTCTTTAATCGTTCGTCGTGATGGATCAAGTAAATTTGGAGAAAACAACCGTTACGGATTCTTCCCAACGGTATCAGGAGCATGGCTTATCTCCGATGAAAAATTCTATAATATTAAATTCATCGATTATATGAAATTGCGTTTGAGTTATGGAATTTCTGGAAATGACCAAATTCCAAACTTTGCATATAGAGCATTATTAAATGGTGAAGGCGTTTATGTTTTTGATGATATCATTACCCAAGGAGTTGCAATTGGAAGACCTAGTAATCCCGATCTAAAGTGGGAAACTACACGTCAATTTAATGCAGGAATTGATTTGACGCTTTGGAATAGACTAGATATCACATCAAATTATTTCATTAAAAACACTTTTGACTTATTGTTTCAACCTGAGGTTACAGCTTTACTTGGTTCTTATGGTCCTGGAGGATATCCGCCAATAATAAACGCTGGAGATGTAACCAACAAAGGACTTGAATTGGAATTGGGCTATGAAACCAATAGTGAGAAAAACTTGAAGGCAAGTTTTAATTTAAACTTTACAAAAATAACCAATAAGGTAAAAAGTGTTCCTACAGGAGTTGATTATATTCCAGGTGCTGCATTTGGCGTTGGTGGCGATATCGCAACCCGTTTTCAGGAAGGCTATGAAATTGGTTATTTCTTCGGTTACCAAACTGCAGGAGTATTTCAAACACAAGAAGAAATTGACAATGCCACTGTCGTTCAGGAAGGAGCTCAACCTGGAGATCTAATTTATGTGGATCAAAACGGAGATGGTGAAATCAGCTTTGGCGATGACAGTGACAAAACGTATTTAGGTTCACCTATTCCAGATTTCACAATGGGATTCTCGTTCACATTGAATTACAAAATATTTGATTTTGGAGCAACTGTTTACTCATCAATTGGACAAGAAATCATTCGTAATTACGAACGTTTACAACCTTATGCCAATCAATTGGCTTATGTTATTGATCGTTGGACAGGACCAGGATCTACAAATGAGCATCCAAGGTTAACTACTGGTCCAACAAGAAACAACTTATTTTCTTCTTACTATGTTGAAGATGGGTCTTTTGTCAGATTAAGAAATGTTCAACTTGGTGTTACGCTGCCAAGCAGATGGACGAAAAAAGCAAAGATTCAATCGCTGCGTGTTTATGTTGTAGCCAACAACCTTTTAACACTAACTAAATACATGGGATTCGATCCTGATATCAGTTCTGGAAATGTACTTTCTGCTGGGGTTGACTATGGTTTTTACCCACAGGCCAAAACAATTATGGGTGGTATTCAAATTAAATTTTAATTACTATGAAAACAAAAATATACATATTGCTTGCAATAATTTCAGCAGGATTCGTGGTTTCAAGTTGTAAAAAATTTCTCGCTGTAGACCCTCCATATACTCAAGATGCAGAGAACTTCTTTCAAACAAAAGAAGATTATGAAAGGGCATTGACCGGTGCTTACGATTTATTGCAAGGAACTTTTCTTAGCTTTTGGATAGGTGAAATAGCATCAGATAATGCTATTGCAGGTGGAGAAAGTGTTAATGACTCTCAAGGATTGCATCAGATTGACGATATGACGCATGGTGGAGTGAACAATGAACTTCGAAATATATTGCGTTGGAATTATACAGGAATAACACGTGCGAACTACATCATGGAACACAAAGACAATATCGATTTTGTAGGAAAAGATCAAATATTGGCAGAAGCACGTTTTTTAAGAGCTTTTTATTATTTCGAATTGGTAAAGTACTTTGGTGATATTCCTTTAATTATAGACAAAAGGATCGGTATTGATGAAGCAACCTCTATTCCACGAGCACCAAAAGATGAAGTATATGCCCAGATAGAAGAGGATCTTATTGCTGCTGCTGCTGTGTTGCCTTTAAACGCAAGTCAGAAAGGAAGAGCAAGCAAAGGTGCTGCGTTGTCTTTACTTGGTAAAGCATACTTGTATCAAAATAAATTTACCGAGGCGGCTTCAACTTTCGATCAAGTGATTGCAAGCGGAAAATATAGCTTATTTGCGGATTATGACCAATTATTTAGTGTTGCTAATGAAAACAATAGCGAAACGGTATTCGACATCGAATATACTGGCCTTGAAGGAGGAAGTTATGGTTGTTTAATTTGTTTAGAAGGAAATGCGGCACCTGGTTTCCAAGGTATTAGACAATATAATGGACCAATATACGGAGATGGAAATAGCTACAACCTTCCAACACAATCCTTATACGATGCCTTCTCGCCTATTGACCCTAGAAGAGATGCTACCATTCTCGACATTGAGGCATTCATTGCTGCCCAGCCCAACCCTTCCGAAATTTCATATGCAATTGGAGCTGGTGGACATACAGGTTATTACAATAACAAATACATTAAAAAACAAGGAGAGTTTGGATTACCAGATAATGACTTAACAAGCCCAGTTAATTATAGAGTAATTCGATATGCAGATGTTTTGTTAATGGCCGCTGAAGCACATTTTCAAAATGGCAATACTTCGTATGCTCAACAATTGGTAAATCAAATTCGCACTCGAGCAGGAATACCTGGCACTTCTGTAAATTCAGTAACTGATATTTATCGTGAACGTAGATTGGAACTTTCCGGAGAAGGCCATCGCTTTTTTGACCTTGTAAGAACGGGTCAAGCTGCTACCTTTATTACGGGTTTTGTTGTTGGAAAACATGAATTATTTCCAATTCCACAAGTTGAAATAGATTTAGCTGGCGGAAATTGGTCACAAAATCAAGGTTATTAATTAATTTAAACGAATTGATATGAAAGTACTTGTTATGATTTTCTTAGCCGCTGGGCTAGTTTCTTGTCAAAAAGACCGTCCTGAAATGGGCAATCCACCAAGTGATGCAGATGCGCAGTTTACTTATGTAGCTTCTGCGAACAACGCTAACATAATTGAACTTACCGCATCGAATCCAAACCTTCAATGCATATGGGATTTTGGCAACGGAACAAAAGCTCAAGGTTCTTTTGCCTCAGCTAGTTATCCTTATGCTGGAACATATACTGTAAAACTCACTGTATTTAACAAAGGTGGGAGTAAGAGTTCGACACAACAGGTGATCATTGCTCAGGATGATTTATCCTTATTAAATAATCCTATTTTTAACATGTTAACAGGTGGAACTTCCGGACCTGGATTTAAAACTTGGTATGTAGACTCATTGGTTGCTGGTCATTTAGGTGTCGGTCCAGATCCTGTTAGTGCTTTAGGTAATGTTCCTGAATGGTGGGCAGCAGGAGCAACTGAAAAAGTAGGTTGTGGCTTGTATGATGATCGTTATACATTTAAATTGAACGGCTTCAAAATGGATATGATTACCAATGGAAATGTTTATGTTCACAACACAATAGCGGCTTCATTTCCAGGATCGTACATTAATTTAGGTGATTATACAGCACCTTTTAATAATCTTATTGATGAATCGTGGACTGTAACAGAAGGAGCAGATACCACAATTACACTTTCAAACAATTCATTTATCGGATTTTACACGGGGGTGAATACCTATAAAATCCTGTCCTATACTGACTCCACTTTAAATCTGCAATACGGACACCATGCTGGTGGATTGAATTGGTATCTTAAATTAAAAGCACTCTAACAAACTATAAATGAAAACGATGATTCATACCCTATTAATGGCCGCTAGTTTATTGTTATTTTCTAGCTGCGAGAAAGACACCAATCAACCAGACGCAGTATTGCCAACAAATTTAATTACGCATGTAATTGTTAACTCCAATTCAGTTAATGTTCAAGCGACTTCAGATAATGCAAATTTTTTCACATTTACTTTTTATGAAAATGGTGATTCGACAATTATTGAATCAACCGATGGCGCAGCTGCATATGATTATTCTGCAAATGGAACGTATATTTTAATTACCAAGGCACACACCAATTACACTGATTATATTCAGAAAACGGATACCATCAATATTATTATAAATCAAGGCCAGACTGGTGCACCTACGACAGGATATTCTACTCCTATTTCTTATCCTGGCTATACTTTGGTTTGGAATGATGAATTTTCAGGAACGAGTCTTTCAAATGACTGGGTTTTCGATATAGGAACTGGAAGTGGTGGCTGGGGAAATAATGAATTGCAATACTATACCAATCAAAATGCAACGGTTGGCAACGGTTTGTTAGAAATCAAAGCGAAGGCCGAAACGTTCAACGCACAACAATTTACCTCTACGCGTCTAAAAACACAAGGAAAAAAATCTTGGAAATATGGTAGAATTGATGTGAGGGCTGCTGTTCCTTACGGAAAAGGAATCTGGCCAGCAATATGGATGCTTGGTGATAATATTTCAACAGTAAGCTGGCCAAACTGTGGTGAAATTGACATAATGGAATTAATTGGAGGAACTGGTTATAACGATCGCACCGTATATGGAACAGCGCATTGGAGTGATAATGGCACGCATGCGCAATTTGGTGACAAATACTCACTTCAAAGTGGGAAATTTGCCGATGAATTTCATGTTTTCTCTATCATTTGGACTCAAAATTCTATCAAATGGCTAATGGATGACATACAATACAACGAAATATCATTAACACCAGCAGAATTGGCAGAATTTCAACAAAATTTCTTCCTTATCCTTAATGTTGCTGTTGGTGGAAACTGGCCAGGGGATCCTGACGGAACAACAGTTTTTCCACAATCAATGTATGTTGACTACGTAAGGGTATTTCAATAAATATTTTCAGATTAAAACATGAGAAAACTATCTAAATTCTGGATTGTAATTGTATTATTTTCTTGCTCCTCAACCAAAGAAATTACAAATTCAGAAAATGAAGAAATCAAAAATTGGATCAATTCTCTTTCTATTGAAGAAAAAGTTGGACAAACATGTCAAATTACCTTAGATGTTGTTTTAAAAAGAGACGCTTCGGGTAATCCCGTTTCTCCAACAGAAATTGATACAAATCTTCTTAAAATAGCACTTGAAAAATACCATGTTGGTTCAATTCTCAATGTGAGTTCGCACACGCTTACTCAAGATGAATGGTATGGAATATTCAATAACGTTAATCAACCTTATCTCAAAGGAAAAACTAAAATACCTGTCATTTATGGAATTGATGCCATCCACGGAATAAATTATACAGTTGGTGCAACCTTATTTCCTCAAGAAATCGGATTAGCTGCAACTTGGAACAAAGAATTGGCAAATCAAATGGGAGAAATTACAGCATATGAAACACGAGCCTCTGGGATCCGATGGAATTTTTCTCCAGTTTTGGATTTAGGTAGACAACCGCTGTGGTCAAGGCACTTTGAAACTTTGGGAGAAGATCCTTTTCTAGCAAGCGAAATGGGAACCGCTTTAGTTAAAGGTTATCAAGGAGACAGTTTAGATCAATTTCATGTTGCGGCTTGTTTAAAGCATTTTGTGGGTTACTCGGCATCTTTAAGCGGAAGAGATCGAACTCCAGCTTGGATTCCGGAAAAATATATGCAAGAATTGTACTTGCCTTCATTTAAAAAAGCAATTGAAAATGGAGCATTAACGGTAATGGTAAACAGTGGTTCCGTCAATGGAATTCCTGGACACCTTAATTATCACTTACTTACAGAAACACTGAAAGATAATTGGGGTTTTAAAGGCTTCGCTGTTTCAGATTGGGAAGATTTCATCATGCTTCATACCGTTCATCATTCAGCCGAAAACCTACAAGACGCTTATGCAAAATCATTCAATGCTGGTGTTGACATGAGCATGGTACCATTGAGTCCACAATATCAAGAATATTGTGACCTTATGGTAGATGCAGTTAAAAAAGGATTGATTTCGGAACAACGCTTGAATGATGCAGTTGAAAGAATACTTTATGTTAAAAAAGAAATTGGACTTTTTGATGATCTGCAATTTAATCAGAATGATTATCCAAAATTTGCAGACAAACAGTTTAAAGAAATTGCCAAAGAGTCAGCATTAGAATCCATTACACTCTTGAAAAATGAAAATGAAATTTTACCTTTGAAAGACAATCAAAAAATCCTTGTTTGTGGGCCAACTTCAAACAACCTTATTTTCTTGAATGGTGCATGGACGCATACTTGGCAAGGTCTTGATACTTCTTACAATACTAAGAATTGCTTAACAATTAAACAAGCAATTGAGAACAAATTTGGAAAAGAAAATGTATTGTTTTCTCAAGGAGTTGAATTATTCATGAATGATAATTTTGAAGATTCGCGATTCCTTGATACGAATGATTTTAAACAAAAACTCAAGCAATCAGATATTGTGTTCATGTGTTTAGGTGAAATCCCTTCAACAGAAAAACCGGGCGATATCAAATCATTGAATTTAAATAACGCTCAATTGGACTTAGCAAAAATTGCTATTCGGGAAAATAAAAAACTTATTCTGATTTTAACAGAAGGACGCCCTCGCATAATACATGAAATAGTTGAAGGTGCTGAGGCTATAGTTCAATGCTATTTACCTGGAGATTACGGTGCAGAGGCACTGGCAGAACTGATTTCTGGAGAAGCCAATTTCAGTGGAAAACTACCATATACCTATCCTAAATACGATGGTGTTATTGAATTTTATGATCATCCTTTTAGTGTTGACCGACCTAAAGCGGGTTCAGAAAGTGCATACAGTCCCGAGTGGGATTTCGGATTTGGTTTATCTTACAGTTCATTTGAATATTCCGATATAAAAATCAGTAATAATCAAATGCAAGGAAACGAAGCTATCGAAGTTTCAGTATCCGTAAAAAACAATAGTTCAGTTGACGGAAAAGAAATCGTACAATGCTTTTTATCAGATATTTATGCCTCAATGGTCCCGCAAGGCAAAAAGCTAATTGGTTTTGAAAAAGTACTGATTCCCGCAGGTGAATCTCGAGTTGTAGAATTCAAAATCACATTAAATGACTTGATGTTTTGCAATGAACAAGGTAATTTTGTAGCGGAAAATGGAGATTTTTTAATTACTATTGGAACGGAAACCACAAACTTCGATTTCTTA
>CANJNE010000114.1 GCA_947475275.1 Flavobacteriales bacterium
AAATCACATCCCTTCGAGGTAACTTCATTCGAACAAAAAGAGGGAAAAGAAGGAAATCCGAGGCTTTTTGATCTTACGGGACTGCAAGTTGAATCCAATAAAAAAATGGGATTTTCGGCAGACGAAACATTAAAGTTAGTTCAGAGCCTCTATGAGAAAAAATTGGTTACCTATCCTCGTGTTGACACCACTTATCTTTCAGAAGATTTACATCCAAAAATTCCAAACATTTTAAGAGGATTAAAATACTATTCAAAGTTAACAACTCCACTTTTAGAGAAAAGTATACCGAAATCAAAAAGTGTTTTCGACGACAAAAAGGTGACCGATCACCATGCAATTATTCCAACTGGAATTGTTCCATCAGGAATTACGCCACCGGAAAATCAAATTTACGATTTGATTGCCAAACGATTTATCGCCGTTTTTTATCCGGAATGTAAAATTGCAACGACTACCGTTATGGCGAAGGTAGATAAATTGGAATTCAAGGCTACAGGTAAGCAGATTCTTGAGCCGGGATGGAGAGTAGTTTATGCCAATGAAAAGAATTCCGATAATCAGGGCGATCCTAAAAAAGAAGAAGAACGGGTTCTTCCCGTATTTGAGCAAGGAGAATCTGGACCACATGAACCCTTCGCACATAAAGGAAAAACTTCTCCGCCAAAACCATACACTGAAGCTACATTATTGCGGGCAATGGAAACTGCAGGAAAACAAGTTGAGGATGAAGAGGTACGAGAAATGATGAAAGATAATGGTATCGGACGTCCATCTACAAGAGCAAACATTATCGAAACTTTATTTAAAAGAAAGTATATTGAAAAGGTTAAAAAGAATATATATGCAACGCAGACAGGAATTGACCTTATCGATACTATAGAGAGTGAATTACTTAAAAGTCCGGAATTAACAGGTCAATGGGAGAAGAAATTGCGTCTCATTGAAAAAGGAAATTATCAGCCTGAGCAATTCAAACAAGAACTTTTTTCAATGGTTAGGGAGGTTACTGATGGCGTGATTTTTTCCACCCAAAAACGCATCGAAGTAAATACCAGCCCTAATTTGCCTCAGAAAAATTCTGTGCCTAAGGCTAAAAAAGACAAAAAAGAAGCCGTTGAATTGACTTCACTGCACTGTCCAAAATGTAAAACAGCAACAATTTTAGTGGGCAAAAATGCAGTTGGTTGTTCCAATTTTAAGGTTTGTGGTTTTAAAATCCCATTTCTTTTGATGGGTAAAAAACTCACTGATTCTCAGTTGAAAGATTTGATCTCTAAAGGTAAAACTGGGTCAATAAAAGGATTCATCAACCCTGGCACAAGTGAACCCGTTCAAGGGCGATTAATCATCGATAACAGTTGGAACATCCAATTGGAAAAGATTTAGTTCTTTTTAACTTCCTTTGGTTTTCGGTAGATATGCCAGGCTTTCAATTCTATGACTCCTTTCTTTGTTTCAAAAAATGTTGGAAAAGTAATTTTTTCACCTTTATCATTGATTTTATAACAGACCAGATGTAAATGAGACATTGTAGAATTCCCGGTACTTCCCGCTTCAGCAATTAATTCCCCTTTAGCTATTGTATCACCCACATTTACCAATACACCCTCTTTCTGCATGTGCATGTATTTCGAAAAAGTCCCGTCATCATGCTTTAGAATTACAAAATTAGCCCGGTACGATTTGATGCCTTTCCAAAAGTTCCGATCCTCGTCTTCTTTTAAATCATACACAATACCTTCACGAGCTGCAAAAACAGCTTCTCCTTTTCGCAATCTAAAGTCTAATGCGTGTTCTCCCTGATGCGAATATTTACCAAAATAACCTTGGGTTACAATTCTTGTTTTTCCTTCTTTGAATGGTAAGGCTAAAATCAGTTTTGACGACTCTTGTGCATTTGACTGTCCAAAAGAACACCATGCAGAAAAAAATATTAATGATGTTAGAATCGTTCGCACAATCCGAATTTACACAAACATTTTGAAATTAATAATTCGCAAACCTTAGAAACCTTGAATACCGTTCACTGTGGTATATTTCAATACGTTCTTTTTCTCGGGATGAATTCTAGCAAATGCAGATTGTACTGCCAAGGTTCCTTCGTGAAAACCACATAGAATTAACTTCAATTTATTTTCATAGGTATTGACATCGCCAATTGCATAAATACCCGGAACTGATGTTGAGTAATCCAAAGTGTCCACTTTAATAGCATTTTTTTCAATTTCAAGACCCCAATTGGCGATTGGCCCTAGGCTCGGTTTCAATCCAAATAAAGGAATAAAATGATCCGTTTCATGAATCATTTCTCCAGTTGATTGATGCGTAATCACTACACTATTCACATTATCAAATCCATTTAAACCTGTTACCTCAGCCTCAGTGACCAATTTGATCTCCCCTTTTTCAGATAAGTCTATAACTTTTTGGACTGAATCCAAATGACCCCTGAATGAACTGCTTCTGTGCACCAAAACTACTTCACTAGCAATTTTGTTTTCAGCCAAAAATATCGACCAATCAAGGGCAGAATCACCACCTCCAGCAATGACCACTCGTTTATTTTTATAGAATTCGGGATCTTTAATGATGTATTCAACTCCCTTGTCTTCGAAGTCTTCTATGTTCGAAATAGGTGGTTTTCTGGGTTCAAAAACACCCAATCCTCCAGCAATCATTACTATTGGAGCAAGGTGCTTGGTACCTTTAACAGTAGTAACAATAAACTTATCATCTTCCGTTTTATCTATAGACATTGCTGCTTCTCCAAGCGTAAAACCTGGTTTAAACGGCGCGGCTTGTTCCATTAAATTATCGATCAATTCGCCTGCTAAAATACTCGGAAATCCTGGAATGTCATATATTGGCTTTTTAGGATAAATTTCAGAACACTGTCCTCCAGGTTGAGGAAGAGAGTCGATAAGATGACATTTCAATTTTAATAATCCTGCCTCAAAGACGGTAAAAAGTCCGACTGGACCTGCTCCAATGATAATAATATCTGTTTCAATCATTAATTCGGTGGTAAAAAACTTGCCAAAGTTAGCTAATCCATGCTTAACAAAAAAGAAAGGCGATTGTTTTGCGCTATTAGAATGAAAAAATCATCTTATTCATAAAAACATTTTGAAAATTCCCAAAGTACTACACCAGCACAAACGGAAACATTCAAACTGTGTTTGGTGCCAAATTGAGGAACTTCAATCACGTGGTTGCACAAATCTATCGCTTCTTGTGCAACACCGTCCACCTCATTGCCAAAAATCAAGGCAATTTTCGAATAGGCAATTTGATTAATTTGATGCAGAAAAACAGTTTCTTCAGTTTGTTCGATTGCCCCTACTACCGTTCCTGATTCTTGCAGTTCTTTTACCAATTCAACAAGAGACTCCCTATATTCCCAATTCACAGTCTGTGTAGCACCAAGCGCTGTTTTTTGTATTTCTCTGTGAGGCGGAACAGCAGTAATTCCACACAAATAAATTTTTTCAATGTTAAAAGCATCAGCTGTTCTGAAAAACGAGCCAATATTGTTCAAGCTTCGAATATCATCAAGAATAACAACAATTGGAAACTTTTGCTGCTTGGAAAAATCTTCTTCCGAAACACGATTTAATTCCCAAAGTTTAAGTTTTTTATTCATTTTGTTGAAAAGATGCCTTGTCAAATTTTGGAACGCAAGGCGCTATGGTTGTAAATTTACGAAGCATTAATAATAAACCCTAGAAATTGTCGAAAGTTAAGGAAGAAAAAGGCGTTTCAGAAACTCCTTTGATGAAGCAATACAATCAAATCAAAGCGAGACATCCAGAGGCATTGTTGCTTTTTCGCGTTGGCGATTTTTACGAAACTTTTGGTGAGGATGCCATAAAAGCCTCGCAAATTCTTGGAATCATTTTAACCAAAAGGGGCGCAGGTTCAAGTTCTGAGATTGAATTAGCTGGTTTTCCGCATCACTCAATAGATAATTATTTACCCAAACTTGTAAGGGCTGGTCAAAGGGTTGCTATATGCGATCAATTGGAAGATCCAAAACTTACCAAAACAATAGTAAAAAGAGGTGTAACTGAATTGGTTACTCCTGGAGTTGCCCTGAACGACCAAGTCCTTGATCAAAAGAAAAACAACTTTTTGTGCGCACTTCACTTAGATAAGGACACTCATGGGATTGCATTCCTAGATATTTCCACAGGAGAATTTTTGATTTCTCAAGGGAATCAAACACATATTGAAAAGCTTGTACAAAGTTTTAATCCTTCCGAAATCATTTACCAGAAAAATAAACAACAACTGTTTAAAGATAGTTTTGGTGAACAATTCCATACTTTTCGTTTGGACGATTGGGTTTTTACTTATGATTTTGCGTACGAAAATCTTAATAAGCATTTTGAAACCAAATCCATGAAAGGCTTCGGGGTGGAATCGCTCACACAAGGACTTATCGCGGCCGGTAGTGCGTTGCATTATTTATCGGAAAACCAACAAAATCGCATTGGGCACATCACCCAAATTTCTCGAATTGAAGAAGACAAATACGTTTGGTTGGATCGTTTCACGATTCGCAACTTGGAACTTGTCTCCTCCCAACATGAAAATGCGACCACCTTATCTGACATTTTGGATGAAACCATAACTCCAATGGGTAGCCGTCTGATGAAAAGATGGATTTTAATGCCTTTGAAAGAAGATAAACCAATTAAAAAAAGATTGGAAGCTGTTCGTTATTTAAAAGGAATTGAGCATTATGAAGTTGCCGAAAGATTAAAGAAAATTGGTGATTTGGAGCGCTTGATTTCTAAAGTTGCAGTTGGTAAGGTGAATCCCAAAGAAGTGGTTCAACTTAAAAGAACGCTCGAACAAATTCATCCCATACATGAACTGTTAAAAACAGACAAAAAAAACTACATCAGTGATTTAATTGGAGCGCTTGATCCATGTGACAAACTGATTTCAAAAATCATTGAAACGCTTGAGGATGAACCTGCTATTCAAATTGGAAAAGGTAATATCATCAGAAATGGTATTCATGTAGAGTTGGATGAACTCAGATCGATCGCAACTACTGGAAAAGATTTTCTTGAAAAACTTCAAAATGATGAAGCCGAACGAACGGGAATCCCGAGTCTTAAAGTAGCTTTTAACAATGTTTTTGGTTATTACATCGAGGTTCGGAATACACACAAAGACAAAGTTCCAGAGGAATGGATCAGAAAGCAAACCTTAGTTAATGCTGAACGATACATCACACAGGAATTAAAAGAATACGAATCGAAAATTTTAGGTGCTGAAGAACGTATTGCCACTATTGAAAGTAAACTGTTTCAGGAACTGGTCGTTGAAATGTCGAACTACATCGTTCCCATTCAAAGGAATGCGCAGCTTATTGCACAATTGGATTGCTTATTGTCTTTTGCAATAATTGCCGAAAAATTTGAATACAATGAGCCCATCATCAACAATACTTATACTTTAAGAATTAAAAAAGGCCGACATCCAGTAATTGAACAACAATTAAAAGCTGGAGAATCCTATGTAAGTAATGATGTTTATCTCGACAATACGCATCAACAAATAATGATGATTACCGGTCCGAATATGAGTGGAAAAAGTGCGATTTTAAGACAAACTGCATTGATTTGTTTGATGGCACAAATGGGATCATTCGTTCCAGCTGAGGCTGCAGATATTGGGATTGTTGACAAAGTTTTTACGAGAGTTGGTGCAACCGATAACATTTCTTCAGGTGAATCTACTTTCATGGTTGAAATGAATGAAACGGCAAGCATTCTCAATAATTTATCGGACAGAAGCCTTATTCTTTTGGATGAAATTGGAAGGGGAACAAGCACTTATGATGGCATTTCCATCGCTTGGGCAATTGCAGAGTACTTGCACGAACACCCAAAATGCAAAGCAAAAACGCTATTTGCTACCCATTACCATGAATTGAATGAAATGACAAAATCCTTCGAGCGAATTAAGAATTTTAATGTTGCTGTGCGGGAAATTGGATCAAAAATTTTATTCTTAAGAAAATTAGAAGAAGGCGGAAGCGAGCATTCATTTGGAATTCATGTGGCCAAATTGGCAGGAATGCCAGGTCAAGTTCTACAACGAGCAGAGCTTATATTAAAGCAATTGGAAGCAGCGCATATCAAAGGAGAAGTATCTAATGGTAAATCGAAAATTAAGCAAAATAAAGAACTTGATAATTTACAACTCAGCTTCTTCCAATTGGATGATCCCGTTCTATTAAGTATCCGCGAACAATTGGAGGCTATTGATATCAATGCTTTAACTCCAGTGGAGGCATTAATGAAGTTGAATGAAATTAAAAAGTTGAGTGGGATTTAATTCTAAAAATACGGTCAAAATTGAACTTAAAATGTTGGTTTAATTTAATTGTAGAACAATTTTCTATCAGACCATTTGCACTTTTGGAAATACTTTTTAACTTTGTCGCCCGCCGGTTGATTTACTGGTTAATCAAATTCTTCATACGAGAAGAAGTTATTTGAAATAAATAAGCGAGAATAGCTCAGTTGGTAGAGCACGACCTTGCCAAGGTCGGGGTCGCGGGTTCGAATCCCGTTTCTCGCTCGCCAAACCACAAAAGTTCGAAAGAACGATTGTAGCCCGACAGTCCAGTCGGGAATTGCTCGGATGGTGGAATTGGTAGACACGCCGGACTTAAAATCCTGTGCCTGTATGGGCGTGCGGGTTCAAGTCCCGCTCCGAGTACAAAACAGAATGAGAAGCAGAATGAGAATGAAGCTTCTCATTTTGTTTTTCTTCATTCTCCTCTCCGCGATAGCGGAGCATTCTCATTCTAAATACACCCTTATCACTTAAACCTATTCCACATGAAATTTGAATTTCAAAATCTCGCTGTTTATAAAAAAGCGAAATTATTTCACACCGAAGCAAAATCAATAGTTGCTAAAAATCAAATTAATATTTACGAAAGGGACCAATTATCAAGAGCCTCTTTTAGTGTAGTTCTCAACATTGCAGAGGGCTCAGGACGATTTACTCAAAAAGATAGAAGAAATTTTTTTGTTATCACAAGAAGTTCAATTTTCGAATGCATCGCCATTCTGGATATATTAAAAGACAATAATTCTATTTCATTGGAGGAATATGAAAAAATGGAAAATCACGCCGATGAACTCTCCAGAATACTTTACGCCATGATTAAAAATTTG
>CANJNE010000115.1 GCA_947475275.1 Flavobacteriales bacterium
ACCGCGAAAAAAAAATATGAAATTTCCATTTCTAGTTGTGTTTTTGGTTACGGTCCGCATGTTAAATGCTCAAGTTAATGGACCTGAGATCAATTCAAATTCAAATTCCTCCAATATTAGTCCTTCTATCATTGAGTTAAATGAGACTGAAGCTCCGGCGATTCAGGAGGATATGGAATTGCAACCACATATAATCCAAGAAAACAAAAATAAGGAATTAAAGAAACAAGAAAAAGTGCGCTTGGATAATACCATCGCAAATGATAAAGAAATGTTAGAATCTCAGGGTCCTGATGCAGATATTACAGACTTGTCAATTAAAATGGATGAGTTGCTTCATGATATTAAATTTAGCAATACCAGAAAATCGCCAACTTATGAGCAAGCTCTTAAAATGGAAAATATAGTGAACCAATATGCAAATTTTAATAACCAATCTTTTGAATTCAACTATTTCAATTACATCTCCGGAAATTATGATGTTGATAAGGTAGATTTTTTGAGAAAGGCAGAAGCAATAAAGCCCCAAAATACAGATGTTCAAATTCAATTAGCTGCCTATTATTTTATAAAGGATATTCCAGATTCATCTGCGTTATATCTTCAAAAACTAGTTGATGTCAATCGAATTGATTCCACTGCACTTATTTATGCTCAAGATCTGTTAGCGTCTGTTTCTCAAGATGGGTATTTATTTACCCACGGTTTTGATGATTCCTATGCCTGCGCTTACCTTCAAAAAGTCGAAAATTATAGAAATGACGTAACACTCCTACCTTTTGAATTTTTTCAAAGTTCCTACTTCGTAAATCGTTTTAAAAGCCTAGATATTTTAAATTATGAAAATCAAATTATTGATAATGAGTATTTTAAAAATGTTGTAATCAATAATAAGAATAAAAAAATTCACATATCAATCTCATTTCCAAAAGAATATTTTTACTTGTTTCAAGAAAATATTTATACTAAAGGTTTAACTTTTGTTTTAGATAATAATGAAAATGAATTAATTGCAGATAATATTAATTTTTATCATACGATTTCCAAAGAATTAATAAATAATGCGATTTCCGAAAAGGCGAAACGCTATTCTTTAAATTACCTACCAGTACTTTTTTATTTAAAGGATTATTTTGAGGCCAATCAAGATAAATCCGCAATTGAAGAAATTGATAAAATGATTAATCAAATTGCTTTTCAATCCAATAAATACAATCAAATTAATATGTTAAAAAGGTAGTGCCCTTAGGATGAGAATTGTTCAGAAAACATATCAAACTTGGTCGGATGAGGAATTGATGGATGCGCTTTCAAAGGGTAATCATTCAGCTTTCACTGAGTTATACGAACGTTATTCTAAACCGCTTTTCCACTACTTTTTAAGGTTGCTTTGGAGAAATCAAACTTTAGCAGAAGATTTGGTTCACGATTTATTTGCAAAAATCATCAAGAAACCAGAACTATTTGATGTTAATCGTTCTTTTCGAACATGGATTTATGTGGTCGCTACCAATATGTGTAAGAATGAATACCGCAAAAAAGAAGTGCGACAAAATGTATCGACTGGTTTAGATCATCATTATACACTTTATGATAAGAATGAGAACGTATTGAATCAAGTTCAGGATCGTCAATTCAAAGAGGCCTTTTTAATTGGACTTAATGATTTGGATTTAAAACATCGAGAAGTTTTTACTTTGAGGCATATGGATGGTTTATCTATGAAGGAAATTGCAGATGTATTGAACATAAGTGAAGGGACAGTAAAGTCAAGATTATTTTATGCCACAAAATATCTTGCAGCGGGCTTAAAAGCTTTTAGTCCTGAAGTTAAATAAATTGAATTATGGAGGATTTTTTAATTGATAATATTAAAAGTAAAGAATACAAAGCATTGAGTGCTAATGAAAAATTGTCTTTGATGGATTGGTGTGAAAATGAAGACGATTACAATCAATTAAAGCTTGTTTTTGCAGAATTGGATGCAATAAAACTTGAAAGCGAACCATTGCTTAGTGATGAAATTAAGCATAAACTCGATGATTTGTTCATAGCAGAACATAAAAAGCAAAAAGGGTTTTTTCTTAACACGACAGCTTTGTTTTTTAGAAAAGATGGAAAATGGTATAGTCAACCTATTGCGCATATCGCTGCACTTTTTGTGGTCTTTTTCTCCGTTTACACCTTACTTAAATTAAATCCAGTTGAATCGCATAAAGTTGCTGAGATTGTTAAACGTGATATTGAACATTCAAAATCTATCAGTATAGACAGAAAACCTCTAAAAGAATCGGATATCAAAATCGATGATGCAAATAAAGATAGTGATGCGGTACCTTATAAAGAAAAGAGTAAGGTTTTAATTCAAGATAAAGGTCTAGTTAATAAGTCTGAATTAGTAATAAGTAAAGATATAAAGGCTTATGAGCAAAGTCAAGAGGAGCAAACTGATGAAATGCTAACAAGTCCAATTTCCATGACTAGTACTTTTATGTCTACTACATTTGGTTATGAAATCATACAAACTTTTTCATTTAATGACCTATCAGTTAGCGAAAGTATGGATGATGATGTTGGTTTTCAATCAAAGCCTGTGTCGATGGAGATGCTTGATATTTTGTATACAATGTATTGATGCTAATAACGCACCACGAAATGTTCTTTCGCTTGTTGAGGTCTTTTTACAAGTATACCCATTCTAAAAAGGTCAATGCTAACATGGTATTTTTCCATTGCAATTAATTTATTCCATGCTTCTTTCATACTTTGACTCCATCGGATATCATCGAGTACAAAAATAGTATCGTCATGAGTGAATTCTTCCATTCTCTTCATGTATGAAAGGAGTGCGTCGCCATCATGATGCCCATCAACAAAAACTAAATCAAATTGCCGTCCTTCATATTTTTTAAAAAAATCGACGAAAGTTTTATTAATGAATTGAATATTATCTAGGTTGAATCTCTCAAGACTCGTTCGGGAAACATTTTGTGTATTCGCACATGCGTCTACTGAAACGATATTCCCATCTCGATTCCCTATCGCTAAATGCAATGTTCCATATCCCAGAGAGGTTCCCATTTCTAATACCTGATTGGGTTTGTAATGCTTTGCAAGTCGATACAATAAATTAGCATATTTTCCTTTTGAGGAACTTATTTTAAAAATCTTAGTAATTGTTCTTTCGATGCCTAATTTTTTGGATCCGGCTCCAGCGTCGGAAATTACTATTCTATTTTGATTATAACGGTAAATGGATTTTAATTCCGTTTTGCATTCTTTTAAACGTGGTTCACTGTTGATTTTTAGACATACATTGACAAAATCATAAATAAATGGTGAGTGAATATCATATCTGCCCTTAGAATTAAGTAGATAATTTATATATTCGAATGCAGAAATCACTTTGCAAAATAAAGAATTCTTTGTTATTTAAACGAATGTCTCAAATAGACGCAATATTAAAAGAGCAATATAACCGTGTTTTTAATCACAGTTTAAAGTGGGAAATAATAAAACCCTGTTTGGTAGATAACGGTATTATAAAATTGGATGATAGCTCTAAGTATGCATGCCTTCGTCTTTTTGAGGAAGCCAATGTGAATATTAAGTTTTTTATTCCTGCCTCCGGATCCGGGTCAAGAATGTTTACATTTTTAAAAGATATAGAAGAAGGCAAATATCAGATTAAGGATGAAAATGTTGTTAATTTTTTTCGTTCCATTGAAAAATTTGCTTTTTGGGATTTGTTGCCAAATTGGCTGAAAGAACAATTGGAGCTTGAAAATAATTATACTGCTGTTTTGAGTTATTTATTCAGTGAAAATGGTTTCAATTTTAAAAATATTCCAAAAGGTTTAATACCCTTTCATCGATACCCCGATTATATACTAAATCCTTTTCAAGAACAAGTATTACAAGCGCATAAAATTAGAAAAGAGTGCAGTTCATTGCACTTTACGATACAAGATAAATATAAGAATGCAATTGGTCATTCGATAAGAGAAGTGACCAGTGAGGAGATTGCTGCCAAAATTGAATTCTCCGTTCAGTCTTGCGATTCGGATGTTCAAGCTTTTGATTTAAATGGGGTGCCCGTTATTGATTTAAATGGACATTCATTGAAAATGCCTGCAGGACATGGAGCTTTACTCAAGAATTTGAATGCCTTGCAAGATGAAATTATTTTAGTGAAAAATATCGATAATGTGGTTTATCAAGACAAGATCGATGACAGTATTGCTATGTGGAAGGAGCTTGTTGGATTGATGTTATTGATGAGGAGTGAGGCTGAAAAAATTTGGGAAAATCCTTCAATGCAATTGTTTTATGATTTTAATAAGCGCTTTCAATTACTGAATGAAGAAGAGTTGGGTTTGATTAAAGATTCACTTCAGGTTAAAGAGGTTTTGGATAGACCATATAGAATTTGTGGAATGGTTAGAAATCAAGGGGAACCAGGAGGAGGACCTTTTTGGGTGAAAAATAATGGGAGCATAAGCAAACAGATTGTTGAGAAATCTCAGATTCCTGATAACAAATCAAATAGAACGATTATTTCTCAAAGCACTCATTTTAATCCTGTCATAATGGTTGTTTCAAATAGAAGTTTGACCGGTGAAAAGTATGACCTAGAATCATTTGCTGATCATTCGAGTTATTTAATCGTTGAAAAGAATTATAAAGGCCAAGAGATTAAATTTGCAGAACTTCCTGGTCTTTGGAATGGTGGCATGGCAAATTGGAATTCAATTTTTGTTGAAGTACCAGATACTGTGTTTTCTCCTGTAAAAAGTTTAATGGATTTACTCCGACCCGATCACATGGGGGAATTAGAATAATTTTTGTCGTTTTATCAAATAACTTAATAAGACGGATTCAATGCCTTTGTCTATATCGGCTGTTATAAAATCAATTTTATAATTAACACACCTCATTCGGACTTCTTCGAAATATTTATGAATAGCTTTCTTGTAATTTTCTTTAATGCTATTCGGTTGAAGTTTCATTTTTTCTCCCGTTTCCATGTCAATAAAAGTGAACGGTCTATTTCCAATTTCTAGGTTCAATTCTTTAGACTCTTGAAGGACATGAAAAAGTAACACTTCATGTTTGTTGTGTTTCATGTGTTGCAGAGCCCCCATCAAATCATCCAATTTATTTGGGTCATCTAATAAATCAGTGAAAATGACAATTAATGATCTTTTGTTGCACAACTCTGCAATATCGTGTAAATTTTGAATGGTATTTGTGAGTGTTTTATTTTTTTCATCGTATTGATGCAACCGATCTTCCAAAAGTGAATACAGGTATTTATGATGAGCTAAGGAGGACTTAGATGAAGTATGAGCACTTAGTTTTTCTTCAAAAATGGAAACACCAACCGCATCTCGCTGTCTTTTAAGCAGTTCAATAAGAGAAGCCGCTACAAGAATTGAAAATTCATATTTGTTAAGATTGTCATCTTTTGGAAAATACATCGAACTAGAGCCATCAATGACCAATTGACACCTCAAATTGGTTTCTTCTTCATATTTTTTTGTAAAAATCTTTTCAGTTCTTGCAAATAATTTCCAATCAATGTGACGTGTAGACTCACCTTTATTATATAGCCTGTGCTCTGCAAATTCAACAGAAAATCCATGAAAAGGGCTTTTATGCAACCCAGTTATAAATCCTTCAACAACTTGCTTTGCTAACAATTCCAAGTTACCAAATTGAGCCAGATCATTTCTGTTTATTTTCTTCATATTTTCTTAAAATTAGCATTTTTTTATTTTTTCAATTATATCATTTTGACATTAAGTTCTTATTGAAACTAAATTGCTATTCGTTGAAATTTTAATTTGTCAATCCATTCATGCCTTAAATTTGATTCAGAGTTTTTCATATAGTTCCAAAACAAAGATTACCTAGCCACTTTACAACGGAAAAAGCCTTAGGGCTTTTTCTTTTTTTCTCGAAAATTTAATTTTTTTTTTAGCTTTACAACTATATGAAAAAGGGTTGGTTTCTTTTTATAATTGTAATTTGTCCTTTGCAGAATTTTTCGCAAATAAATGATGTAAGGCATACTTACAACATAGAACTGAGTTTGCCAAATGCCATGACCAATAAGGCATTTGAAGATATGATGCAGGGGTTGATAAATGCCTCTACATATTACCAATATACGTTTAAAAATGGTTTGAATATAGGTGCAGGAATTAGGTATTCTTATTTTACAATCAATGAATTTCGAGTGCCTGAACCAGTTTCTGGTGGCCTGCATTCAGGTGCTGCTTTTTTTAAGTTTGGTTGGCAAAAGTTTTTCAATGAAACCCTGGCAATTGACATCGGCGCAAAAGCAGGATATAATCAGAATTACTTTCTAACCAACATGAATGATACTTTAGGAGTAAATCCATTTCAAATAAATTCTTTTTATGCGGAACCTGCATTTAGCCTTATTTTGGCAGCTGATGAAAGAACTTCGTATCGTTTTTATTTAGGGTATGGTATTCAAGATTTTGTTTTTTTACCATCCATGTTAGGACTTACAACAAATGGAGGTTATGTTGGTGAAAAGGTAAAGTCTAAATCTAGTTATCTGCTTTTTGGTTTTGGGTTCAGTTATTATTTTTCAAACAAAAAGCAATAGATTAAAATTTATGTTTGTTTCTGATAATTCAATCAAAGCCTTAAAAAAATATTTTTTGAGTTCGTTAACGGATTGTTTTTCAGAACGCGAAATAAAAACTATCACAAAACATGTAATTGTTCAAAGATTTAATTTTGATGAAACGCAGTACTTATTGTCTAATGAATTAAGATTATCTGAGTCAGATTTACTTTATTTTCGAAGTATTGTGAAGCGATTACAGAAAAATGAGCCTTTACAATATGTTTTGGGAAACGCTTTGTTTTATGGGATAAATCTAAATATTGATTCTAGGGCATTAATACCAAGACCTGAAACAGAAGAGCTTGTTCAATGGGTTGAAGAAACATTAGAACCCGGAAGTCATAATATTTTAGATATTTGTTCAGGCTCAGGATGCATTGCACTTGCATTAAAA
>CANJNE010000116.1 GCA_947475275.1 Flavobacteriales bacterium
GGAATTATACGCTAACGGTTACCGACAATAATGGATGTACGCTTCAACTTTCTCAAACCATTTTACAACCTCAAGCACCGCTTACACTTACCGAAACCCATATAGATGCACTTTGTGTTGGAGGTCAAACTGGTTCGATAGATTTAACAGTAACTGGTGGTACTTCACCTTATACATATTTGTGGAACAATGGTCAATTGAATCAAGACGTAACCGGTTTATTGTCTGGAGGCTATAATTGCACAGTTACCGATGCTAATGGTTGCGTCGCTGCGATTACAATTAATATTCTAGATCCATCCAATACTATTGTTCTCAGTACAAATGTTAGCGCTGTTTCATGTTTTAACGGTTCAAATGGTGCTATTGATTTGATCGTAACCGGTGGAAATCCAGGTTATACTTATTCATGGTCAAATCAGGCGATAACACAAGATGTTTTTGGTTTACCTGCAGGAAATTACTCCGTTAATGTTTTAGATGTTTTAGGTTGTGGTGCATTCACAACTACAACGGTAACCCAACCTGCCACCGCCATTTTGTCAACTCAAACTATTCAAAATGTATTGTGTTTTGGACAAGCTACTGGGGCAATCGATATGACAATTCAAGGCGGTGTTCCTCCATATAGTTATTTATGGAGCAATGGTGTTTTGCTCGAAGACCTTTCTAACATTCCTTCAGGAAATTACCAGTTAACTGTTACGGATAATGTGGGTTGTGTTTATACGGTATCAGTTGTGGTTACTCAACCTCAAGCTCCATTAATATTGAGTGAAGTTCACACCAATGTTTCTTGTTTTGGAGGAGCAAATGGAACTGTTAACTTAACCGTATCTGGAGGAACAGCACCATACACCTATTCTTGGAGTAATGGTTCACCAACGGAGGATTTAAATGGTCTTTCAGCTGGAGCATTCACCGTAACGGTTACTGACGCGAATGGTTGTACAACCCAACTTTCGGTAACAATAACGCAACCATCCAATCCATTAACTTTAAGTCAACAAACATCTAATGTTCTTTGTAACGGAGGTGCAACTGGATCAATCGATGTAACTGTTTCGGGAGGAACTCCTAATTATCAGTATACATGGTCAAATGGGCCATTGACTGAGGATTTAAATAATATTGTTGCGGGTAATTATACGCTTAATGTTGTAGATGCTAATGGCTGTGCATCATCTATTACCTCAACAGTAACACAACCATTGGTTTTACAAGCAACTTCCTCAACCACTCCAGTAAGTTGCTTTGGAGGTTCGAATGGAACGGCTACTGCAAACCCATCAGGTGGAACAGCACCTTATTCTTATTTGTGGAACAATGGTTTGACTACAGCAACAATCAATGCACTTGTTGCAGGTACTTATTCATGTGTTGTTACCGATGCAAATGGTTGTACCGCATCAACATCTATAAATGTGATTCAACCAACACAACTTTTGGCCTCTACTGCACAAACTAATATTTTATGTTTCGGAAACAGCACTGGATCTGTTACTGTGACGCCAACGGGTGGAACTCCAGGATATTCCTATTTATGGAATAATAATGCTGTCAATGCCACTGTTTCAAATGTTCCAGTAGGAACTTATACTGTTGTTGTTACGGATGCTAACAATTGTACGACAACTGTTTCCGCAACTTTAACACAACCTGCAACCGCAGTCTCAGCGACACTAGCGATTACTAATAATTTATGTTTTGGAGGCTCGATAGGTGCCATAGACGCAACAGTCACCGGTGGAGTAGGACCTTATCAATATATTTGGAGCAATCAAGCACAGACAGAAGACATAAATGGTTTAATCGCCGGAATTTATCAGTTAACCGCTACAGATGCAAATGGTTGTCCTTTTACAATAAGTGGAACAGTAACTCAACCCAATCAAATTACAATTCCTGGAACGCAAATTTCCAATGTATCATGCTTTGGTTTCAGTGATGGATCTGTTAATATTAATCCAACAGGAGGTACACCAGCCTTTTCTTTCTTATGGAGCAACAACCAAACTACTGAAGACGTAAATGGTTTAATTGCCGGCAATTACAATCTTATAATTACTGACGCTAACAATTGTAGCAACCAATTCAGTTTTACAATTACCCAACCCACACTACTTGTAGGATCCTATAGTGCAATTGAACCATTGTGTTACGGTTATTCTGATGGTCAATTAATTGGTTCCGCAACAGGAGGAACACTACCTTATAGTTTCAGTTGGAATAATGGTGTGCCAACAGCAATAAATGCTAATATTCCTACAGGTAATTATACTTTAACGATAACAGATGCGAATGGATGTGAGACGATAGTTCCTGCATTCTTAGATCAACCGGAGCAAATACAAGTTTCTTATGTAGTGAGCGATACCTTGGGTTGTGATCCTTTGATGGTTCAGTTTACCAATACTTCTGATGAACAGTTTTCTTGTCTTTGGAATTTGGATGATGGAACAGTATTGGCGGGATGTGATATTTTTCATTTGTATGAGGAACCGGGCTGTTATGATGTAGAGCTGACTGTAACTTCCGCCTTGGGTTGTACAAATAGCATACAATATTATGATATAGTGTGTGTGCTTCCTTCACCTACAGCAGGAATTTCAGCTGATCCAGAGTATTTGGATTCATCTGACCCTTCAACCACAATCTCAAATACTTCAAGTGGAGCGGTAAGTTATGTTTGGAATATGGGAGATGGAAGTGAGGAATTAACAGTTTTCGAACCGGGATTATACACCTATCCATTGTATCAACTGGATGAATATACTGTTTCATTGCTCGTAACAGCAGAAAATGGATGTACGGATTCGACCGACATAACCATTTTCATAGATAATGACGTGATCATTTATGTTCCAAATGCCTTTACACCAGACGATGATTCCTACAACCAAACATTTGAGCCTGTAATTGCTTCTATAATAGATCAATACCAACTATTAATATACGATAGATGGGGTGAAATTATTTTTGAATCATTCAATAAAAATGTTGGCTGGGATGGCACTTATAATGGGGTTCGAGTTCAAGACGGGACTTATACGTGGCAAATTACCATTTCAACAAATGGCACCAATAAAATTGTAAAATACGGTCATGTTTCTGTGATTCGTTAAGCATTTAAATTTTCATAATTTATTGAAGAATAAATCCTTATTATTAGTCGGTAATTCTTTTGATTAGAATTATTGAAAAGGTTGTAATCAATTCAATAAAAATTAGCAGAACTTTATTAATTTAAAGCTTCAATATTTTTAATAATAATCTTTAACTATACCGATGAACGATATCATTTGTCCAAATTGTAACAAAGTCTTTAAAGTTGATGAATCAGGTTTCGCAGATTTATTGAAACAGGTTCGAGATCATGAATTTGAAGAAGAAATTTCAACAAGATTGGCATTGGCCGAAAGAGAAAAAATGAATGCAGTTCAACTTGCGGAGGCGAATTTAAAAAACCAATTACAAGAGGCATTGGTAAAAAAAGATAGCGAAATAATTCAACTCAAGGCTGAAAAGGCGATGGAGTTACAAAATTTGCTTTCCAAAAAAGAGTCAGAACTCCTTGAAATGAAAGCAAAGATAGATAATGCAGAATTGGAAAAGAAGTTAATTGTTACTGAAGCAACCTTAAATATTGAAAGGGAAAGAGATGAGTTGGCCAACGAGCTGAAAAATAAAGAGATGGAAAAGCAACTTCTCGAGATTTCACTAAAAGAACAGTATAAGACAGCATTGCAGGCAAAAGATGAATTAATCAAGCTAAAAGATGAAGAAATCGCTTTAAGAAGAGACTTGAAGCAGAAATTGTCCACAAAGATGGTTGGAGAAACCTTGGAGCAACATTGTGAAATTGAATTCAATAAATTGAGAGCAACAGCTTTCCCTAAAGCATATTTTGAAAAAGATAATGATGCAAGACATGGAAGCAAGGGGGATTATATTTATCTGGAGAAGGACGAGGCGGGTAATGAAATTGTTTCCATAATGTTTGAAATGAAAAATGAAAACGATGACACCGTTAATAAAAAGCGCAATGAAGATTTTTTAAAAGAACTAGATAAGGATCGCAATGAGAAAAAATGTGAATATGCGGTTTTAGTTTCAACACTCGAAGCAGACAATGAGCTATACAATTCAGGGATAGTTGATATGTCCCATAGATATTCCAAAATGTATGTTGTTCGACCCCAGTTCTTTATTCCAATAATTACATTGTTGAGAAATGCAGCTATGACGGCATTAGAATATAAAGCCGAACTCGCGATTGTTAAAAATCAACATATCGACATTACCCATTTTGAGGATAAAATAGAAGCATTTAAGAAGGGTTTTGCCTATAACTATGACTTAGCTAGCAGAAAATTTCAAACTGCTATAGAAGAAATTGATAAAACTATTATTCATTTACAAAAAACAAAAGATGCATTATTATCTTCCGATAACAATCTTCGTTTAGCCAATCAAAAAGCTGAGGAGTTAACCATTAAAAAACTTACTTATGGTAATCCGACTATGAAGGTTAAGTTTGATGAAATGAATAGGGATAGTGAAAATCAGTAGATACTAACAATAATAAATTCATGAAGTTGAATTATCTGAAAATAAAAAATCCCAAGTGAAAACTTGGGATTTTAAATGTTAGGTTGAACTAATATTAATTCTCTTCAGATCTTGAAAGAGAGTAAATAACTAGACCAAAACCAATTTTATTAATGGCATCAGCAATATTGTAAACGATGTCCATATAATGTGATGCAGTTTCAGGATTGGAAACAATTTGCGCTCCAAAAAGTCCACCTGGTGTTCCTAAGATGTAACCTAAAGGATAAATAGCCCAACCCACTAAAACAAACCATCCTAGAATTTTCGTAGCTTTTGCAACTTGAGCTCCTGCATTTTGCGCTAATTGAGCGACTTCTCCATACCAGATTAAGTATACAATGTAAAAATAAGCTCCGCCAGAGATTACTCCCCATAACACGCTGTTGTCTCTGTCAATTGTTTCTCCGAAATAACCTGTTACAAGCATAACTAGAGAAGCGAAAATTAATTTCCAAAGTAAACCTATTTTTGCTCCTGCTTTTTTCGTTATTAAATAGAACTCAACGCACATTAATGGAACTGTTAGAATCCAATCTACATATCTAAAAAATGTTGGAGAATCACCTGTTTGTAGGTTGTAACCACGCATGTAATAATAATGAACTGCTGCAATAAACGTAATTAGTCCAGAGACCAAAACAGAAGTTCGCCACTTCTTAGAAGTGTTGTTGAGTTCAAAAAAGAAAAAAACGGAAGCTGCCATCATGGCCATGGTTCCGATGAAGAAGGTAAACGCGACATAATTGTCACTTGCAATTTTTAAATGTTCCATAGTTTTAAATTAATTAGTTGTTCTACTCTTTTAAGGATTTTCGAAAACTCCTGTAAATCAAATTATTAAACATACGAACATTAATATTGTTTAATATTTAACAAAAAAAATTAAACAAATTGATAATTTATTAATCGAACCCATTCGAAAAATGAGATAAATAATTGAATTTATCCAATGTTTTCAACCAATTGCAAGCTTTTGCCCAATCAAATAAAAAATTTAATTTTTTTTATAATTGCTCCATTCCTTTCATAAACCGCTGAATAGGCTTCAAATCGTTAACCTCAATTTTTAGTTCGTAAAGGTCTTTTTTAGGGTTGAACTTTACGTAAGGAATGGTCAAAGGATATTCGTCCTTCAAAAGTAAATATGCTTTGAGAGAGAGGTCTAATGCTACTTCGTGCTGTTCTCCCTGGAAACTGAAGCCAAAAGCATCTGGAATTTGTTGTTCGTGTTTTGCTACAAACGCAAAAGGTCGGTTATTGAATTCAACTGCGGTGATTCTATCCAGATGATAGGTTTTGTTTTTACCTGACGCAATTTCAAAGGCCATAACGGTGTGGTAGTTGTCGGTGAAACCAAAGGGTTCAACCAAACGATCTGAAATCGTTTCGGAATTGATGGAGTGGTAGCGTTTGAGAATAACTTGTTCTTTGTTTGCAATGGCTTGTGCTAAGCGTTCCACGATACGACCATTCTTGGCATTTACCAAATGACCTGCTACGATATTTACATCGGAAGCCAAGTATATTTTGCTCAAAACGGCATCTTTAAGTTTGTTGCTTTTGCCAGTAGTAAGTACCAGTTGTTTGAGGTATTTGGCTTCCTCAGTTGTAAATCGAATCCCCTGCGCATTGTCGTTGTGGATGAAAAAGCGGTTGTATTTGTCTCGGTGCAAATCAAAGCCACATTCTCGTATGAGCTCAAGGTAGCGGTAAACGGTGCGCTCAGTGGTTTCGAGTATTTCTGCCAATTGATTTACAGCTTTTGGCGGGCGCTGTTCTAGGTATGAAATGAATTGCAATACACGAAGAATTTTTCTTTGGTTTAACATATTGTGCAGATATGGGTACAAATTAGCGCAAAATGATACAGGTTACCAAATGTTTGACCTCAGTTGTCAGGGAAAATTTAGTTGGTTTGCAGAAAATTAAAAGCGCTATTGGAAACCAACTTCAGGAAACCAGGTGGTTATTTTGCGTTTAATCCCCTGAAAAAGCAAGCTTTCCCAGCGTCTTTAAAGCAAAAAAGCCAGTCTTTCGACTAGCTTTTTTATCTTTTCAGCGGGGAGTGAGGGAGTATTTCATGAACCCTTTTTTGGGGTTGGTTTGAAACTATAAAAAAGCAATCTTGCTGCGCAATCTTGTCTTTTTTGCTTTTTATCCCCTTAAAAAGCAAGCTTTCCCAGCGTCTTTAAAGCAAAAAAGCCAGTCTTTCGACTAGCTTTTTTATCTTTTCAGCGGAGAGTGAGGGATTCGAACCCCCGGTACCTCTCGGTACAACGGTTTTCAAGACCGCCGCAATCGACCACTCTGCCAACTCTCCGCGACAAAAGTAGCAATACTTTATTTTCTGGCAAGTGATTGTAGAAAAAAATAGCTGAAAA
>CANJNE010000117.1 GCA_947475275.1 Flavobacteriales bacterium
ATCAAGTAGGATGGGGAGGTGTGAAATTAGGAAGATTGGATATTGAATGGGATGGTAAAATATGTGCAAATAAGACCAATATTGAGGTAAGATAAGCTGAATTGTAACAGATAAAACTAAAATTACACCTATGAATAAAATAATATTTCTAACGAGCCTTGCGCTTATTATGCAAAGTAAAGCGAACGCACAAAAAGTTGAAACTGTTGTACCAGAAAAGGTTCAAGTAGCATTTAAATCAAAATTTCCAGAAGCAAAAAAGATTGCATGGGAGCAGGAAAGTGATAATGAATGGGAGGGTGAATTTAAAAAGAAAGGTGTTGAATATTCTGCAAATTTTAATTCGGATGGTGAATGGATTGAATCAGAACACGAAATAAAAACGAGTGAAATTCCAAGCATTGTAAAAAATACCCTTGATGCAGAATTTACAGGTTTTAAAATTGAGGAGTCAGAGATTGCTGAAACAACTTCAGGAACTTTTTATGAATTTGAACTTGAAAATGATGACTCAGAATTTGAAATAGTTATTGACGCGGCTGGAAAGTTAGTTAAAAATGAATCAGAAAATGAGAATGAAGAAGAAGATGATAAAGATTGAAAGCCTTTAAATTTTGTCTTGGTCTGATTAGCTCCAAATTCTTTTTAAGGGAAAGCGATTTATATATTCTCAAATAAATATGTAGAATAAAAATTTGGAACTTTTTAGATTTTCTGAAAAACAGTGATAAAATACCATCAATCAAATTAATTTTCTTGTTACAAAACAAAAAAGTTTTCGTTTCAATAGCAACCATTAAAAATAACAGCTATGAAAACTTTTGTTGTGATTATATCTCTTTTTGCACTTTCATTTTCTATTACTTCATGCAGAAAGTATGAAGAAGGTTCGAATTTTTCCGTTTTAAGTAAAAAATTAAGACTAACAGGCGATTGGATGCTTTATGAGGTCACCGATGCCTATGGGAACGATGTAGATCTTACAAACTATGGTGAAAATCTTTATCTTAACTACGATGGAACCTTCAATAAAACAGTAATTGCTTACAATGAGGGCGCTATCTTTTCTTCATCAAGAATCATTGGTTCTTGGAGATTTGTAGATGACAAAGAATCTCTTGCCTTAATAAATAACCGCGAGAACATTGATTTGAAATATACCATCGTGAGGCTTACCAATTCCGAATTAAAAATCAGAGATGAAGTGACGAAAAGTATTTATTATTATGTTCCGTTATAACCAACCAAAAAAGCTGAACCTTCCGATTCAGCTTTTTTGTTATTTAAAGTAAATTATTTTACAAATGTATCACTTCACCATAAGCAGCGGCCGCCGCTTCCATAATGGCTTCTGACATTGTTGGGTGCGGGTGAACCGTTTTGATCAACTCCTCCCCTGTTGTTTCTAATTTTCGAATAGCTACGATTTCAGCAATCATTTCAGTAACATTAGCACCAATCATATGAGCACCTAACAATTCACCGTATTTGGCATCAAAAATCAATTTCACAAATCCATCTTTCGCACCAGCAGCACTTGCCTTACCAGAAGCAGAGAATGGGAACTTGCCTATTTTTATCTCTCTACCAGATTCTTTAGCAGCTTTCTCGGTCATTCCAACAGAAGCAACTTCTGGAGAACAATACGTGCAACCTGGGATGTTTGTGTAATCCAATGGTTCAGGATGATGTCCTGCCAATTTCTCAACACAAAGAATCCCTTCAGCAGAAGCAACGTGTGCCAATGCAGGAGTAGGAATTACATCACCAATAGCAAAATAACCTGGGATATTGGTTTGGTAAAAATCGTTCACCAAAATACGACCTTTATCTACCACAATTCCAACTTCTTCCAATCCAATATTTTCAATATTTGCAGCAATTCCAACAGCAGATAGCACCACATCACATTCAATTTTCTCTTCGCCTTTTGCTGTTTTAACTGTTACTACACAACCTTTACCTTTGGTATCAACAGATTCAACAGAAGATCCTGTCATGATTTTAATGCCGCTTTTCTTGAAAGACTTCTCCAATTGCTTAGAAACTTCTTCGTCTTCAATTGGAACGATGTTCGGTAAGTATTCAACAATCGTTACCTCTGTTCCAATTGCATTATAGAAATAGGCGAACTCAACACCGATTGCACCTGAACCTACAACAACCAACTTTTTAGGTTGTGTTTTCAAAGTCATTGCTTGGCGGTATCCTATAATTTTCTCTCCATCTTGTGGAAGATTTGGCAATTCTCTTGAACGAGCTCCTGTGGAAATGATAACACCTTTGTCTGCAGTATATTCCGTTGTCGTTCCGTCTTCAGCTGTCACTGCAACTTTTTTACCTGCTTTGATAACCCCGTTGCCTTTGATTACATCAATTTTATTCTTTTTCATCAAGAACTGAATACCAGCACTCATGCCATTGGCAACTCCCCTACTTCTATCAACCATGGCAGTAAAATCTGCTGTTGCCTCTTTTACGGTAATTCCATAATCACTTGCATGTGTTAAGTATTCAAATACATTCGCACTTTTAAGCAAAGCTTTAGTTGGAATACATCCCCAGTTCAAACAAATACCACCAAGTGATTCACGCTCAATAATAGCCGTTTTCATTCCCAATTGAGAAGCTCTAATCGCGGCTACATATCCACCTGGACCACTTCCTAAAACAATAATATCGTAATTCATAATGCTTGTCTAAAATTATTTCTCGGCGAAGTTAAGAAAATTCTAACTCTAATTTGAAGCAGATAATGATAGTTAACTGATTTGTTTGGCTTTCTTCAGAAGTTTAATTGAAGAAATTTTATCCTTAATTCTGTCAACAGTATAATACATCATCGGAACAACAATAATGGTTAAAAACATGGAACTGGTTAATCCACCCATAAGTACCCACGCCAACCCATTTTTCCATTCTGCTCCAGATCCTGTTGCGGTTGCAATTGGAACCATACCTATAACCATCGCAATGGTGGTCATCAAAATTGGGCGCATCCTTTCACGGACTGATTCTAACAATGCATTATAAGTCGATTTTCCTTGGGCTTTAAGATGGTTAGCAAAATCCACAATCAATATGGCATTTTTTGCTACCAATCCCAATAACATCAACATACCCAACATGGTGAATATTCCCATATTTGAAGCAGATAGGTTCAAAGCCAAAATCGCACCGACTAAGGAAACGAGAATCGAAAACAAAACTACAAAAGGATAAACGAAATTATCATAAAGTGCCACCATTATAAGATATACTAAAATCAAACCGATACCCATTGCTGTTCCCAATGCTCCCATTGATTCCTTTTGTCTTTTAATCTCACCACCCCAAATCATTCTTACATTTTTATCTAAAGGACTTTTTTCTAGATATTTCTCAATATCAGCGGAGACATTTCCGGGAGCAGTGCCAAGCACGTAACATCTTATGGTTGTATTAGGAATACGATTTTTTCTTTCCAAAGAACCATTTCCATTTTCTACTTGAATAGCAGCAAAATCTTTAAGCCTGATTTGTTTACCATCATTAGTAGCAAAAGTCATTTCCTTGACATCATCCACATTTTTTCTGTCAAATTGATCGAGCATCACCCGAATAGCGTATTCATTTCCAGACTCGTCAAATTTAACATCATCGTTACCTGTAAGTGCATTTTGCAACTGCATTCCAACGACAGCTATTGGTAATCCCAATTGTCCCATTTTCTCCCGATCCAATTCAATTCTAATTTCAGGTGTTACATCATCAGTAGAAATTGTAGGATCTTTAGCGCCTTTCATTTCAAGAATTGCAGCTTTTAATCTTCGTGCTTCTTTGATTAATAAATCTGAATCTTCCGATGATAAAAATATCTCAATCGGTGCTTCTTCAGATTCCACTAATCCAATATTTACAGCTTTAACTTCAACACCAGAGAACTTACTTTCTATTTTATTGCGAACCTCATTCATGTATTGAATGGTCGGGTATTCAAACTGTTTACCCGGCTTCATTTTTACCGTAAGTTCTGATTTGTTTTCACTACCAAAAGCAGCTGCACCCATACCGGAACTTGGCCCACCCACGTTGGCAAAAACAATATCAATAACATCTTTTTGTGCAAGTAATAATTGTTCAATTTCCAAAGTAGTTGCGTTGTTTTCTTCGAAAGTGGTACTCTTATCGTACTTCAACTTGATCATGAACTTTCCTTGATCTCCTTGAGAAACGAACTCTTGGCCAACAATTCCCAGTCCCATTGTTGCCATACTGGCAAAGAAAATGGCTATAATACCCAAACCTGCAAGAATCTTATGGCGCAATGACCAACCAACAAGTTTTACATATTGTTCCGTAAAAATGTTAACTCTTCGTTCAAACCAAATTAATATTGCTTGAAAAGGATTTTTTGGATTCAATTTTACCTCTTTCGCGAATCTTGATGCCAACCATGGTGTTAACGTAAAACATACAAATAAAGACATTAAGGTGGAAACGACAACTACAATTGAGAACTGGTGAAGGATGTCTGAAATTGTACCTTCAATAAATACTACAGGAGAAAACACCACCACGTCAACAAGTGTAATTGCCAAAGCCGTAAATCCAATTTCATTTCTTCCGTCTAAAGCAGCTTTTCGACGGTCTTTACCCATTTGTAAATGGCGATAGATGTTTTCCAAGACAACTATGGAGTCATCCACAAGAATTCCGATTACCAAAGACATTGCAAGCAAAGTCATCAAATTCAAGGTGTAACCCAAAAGGTACATTGCAATAAATGTCGAAATAAGAGAAGCTGGAATAGAAATTAATACAATAAAGGCATTTCTCAAACTGTGTAAAAATAGCAACATCACGGCAGCAACAAGCAAAACGGCAAGTTCCAAATCATGTAAAACGGCATCAACAGAATCAATAGTAGGAATTGAAGTGTCTGTGGCAATGGTAAACTTCACACCTTCTTTCTTGTACTTCTCCTCTAGATCTTTGAATTTCGCTTTGGTCGCATTTGCCATATCCACTGCATTGGCATCACTTTGCTTTTTAATCCGAAGACCTATTCCGTTCTGTCCATTCAAACGACTTACAGCGATTTGGTCCTCACTTCCGTCGGTTATTTCGGCTACATCTCCCAATCGCACTGTTGAAGTTCCTTGAGCATAAAGAATTAAATTCTCTAAATCTTTAACCGTTTGAAATTTACCTGCCAAACGAACGGTCATTTGCTCAGATTCATTCTTAACCTTACCGGTTGGAAATTCTACATTGGCAGCAGAAATGGATTGATTTATTGCGGCAAATGAGAGTCCGTACAACTTCATTTTTTCTTTGTCTACATTTACTCGAAATGCGCGTTTTTGGCCTCCTATTACTTGAACTTCTGCAACACCCTTTGTTTGTTTTATTTGCGGAAGGATTTGTTCATCCATCAACTCCATAAAATCACGGTCATCCATATTACCAGCGAGCGCACTGACTTGAAGTACAGGAGAAGCGTTAGGTTCAATTTTACTTAAAACTGGCGTTGATGCACCTTCAGGCAGGTTGTTTAAAATATTATTTACCTTACGCTGGGCATCCTCAAGTGCATTATCAATATTTGCCGATGCCTTGAATTCCAAAAGTACAACCGATGCATTGTCCAATGAGAAAGCCGTTACTTCACTAATGTTTTCAAGGCCGCTTAAACCATCTTCTAGAGGTTTAGAAACTTGGGTTTCTACAGTTGCAGGAGACGCACCTGGGTAGGTTGTTGTTACAGTTAGAAGCGGTGGGGAAAAATCCGGCAATAATTCATAACTCAATTCGTTGTAACAAAGCAATCCACCACCGATTAAAATGGTAAAAATAACAATGATGAATGACGGACGTTTAATCGAAAGTTCTGTAAGAGTCATCGTTGCTATTATTTAATTTTTACATTCGAATTGTTCTGCAAATTCACTTGACCTTTGATCACGATTTTATCGTTTGTATCAATACCGCCTGCAACCTCGATATGCGTGCCATCTGAAATTCCTGCTTGAAATGATGTAAGAATTGCTTTTCCATTTTTAATGACATAAACTTGCGGATTTTGGGTAGACCCAACGAGCGCAGCACGTGGTATGGATAAAGCATTCTTACTGGCCTGATTGGCAACGGACATATTTCCATACATCCCAGCCATTAATTCCTTATTCGGATTGCTAACAGTTACTTGCACTGCAAAATTATGCGACTTGTCGGCCTGAACTGCAATATTCGTAATTGTGCCATCAAAATTTTTGTCTGAGTATATATCAGCAATAACATTAACTTTTTGACTTTTATTGAATTTCATAATTTCAGCCTCAGGAACATAGACAGTGAGTTTTAAACTAGAAACATCAGTAATTTCAAAAAGTGGTATTCCTGGACCAACGACGGAACCCAAATCAATAAACTTCTTGGTAACTACCCCTGAAAAAGGCGCTTTTATGGTTGCACTATTGATTTGTTTTTGCAATTGTTTCTTTTGAATTTCCAATGATTCCAAAACCAACCTATTTTTTTCAGCCTGCACTTCTGGAATTGCTTGACTAGCAGAAAGAGAAGTATATCTTTCATCATCTTTCTTTTGTCCGAGAATGGTAACTTCCAAATTTTGAAGTTGCAACAATAAATATTCATTATCTACCTTTGCCAAAACTTGTCCTGCACTTACGTAATCTCCTTCTTTAACTGACATTTGCATAATTTTACCACTTGCATCTGAACCAATAGAATTTTGCCTGATCGGTTCAAATGTTCCCATAAAACTTAATGCATTGTCAAAACTGTGCATTCCTGGAACAGTGTCCTCTACTAATATTGGAGCCGAGGTATCATGTATGTATATTTTACCAGCAACTTTTTCTTTGTTAGACAATAATTTAACAACAATTAATGCGATTAATCCAATTGAAATCGCAGAAATAATGAGGATTCTTTTCAT
>CANJNE010000118.1 GCA_947475275.1 Flavobacteriales bacterium
AAATCAAAGTTAGCCTCAAGATGCTTACAATAATTCGTTTCCAAATCAACTATTCTTAATTGACCAGATGATAAAGCGGTATCTAACTCAACATTTTCAAAATTCAAAGCACATTGTTCAGGAATTATTTCCTCAATTTCACATATGTACTCAGGTGCTAAAGGCCCACCGTAATAGGCTTTCAACTTATAACCATTATATGCAGGCGGATTGTGACTTGCCGTAATAATCACACCAATTTGGCAATCATATTGTTTCGCTCCAAGAGAAATCATGGGCGTTGAAACAAATCCTTCTGCCATTATGACTTTTATCCCCTGGGAAAGAAGAACTTTCGCCGCCGTATGCATAAACAATTGTCCAGCAAATCTGCAATCATGACCTAAAACAACAGAAGGATTTTCATAATTCTTCAATAACCATTGTCCAGTTGCTTGTGTGACACGAGCGACATTTTCAACTGTAAACTCTCGAGCGATAATTGCTCTCCAGCCATCGGTTCCGAATTTAATTGGTGTTGCCAAAATTGAATATTTAAGGGTTTAAAATTACTTTGAAAGGTTCGATTCGTATTCCTGAATAGTTTTTTCGATAATCTCCACACACTCCAACAGTTGTTCTTCAGTAATTACAAGAGGCGGGGCAAAACGTATGATATTTCCGTGTGTTGGTTTTGCAAGTAATCCATTTTCCATGAATTTCACACACAAATTCCAAGCGGTTTCACTGTCGGGGCTGCCATTGACAACGATTGCATTCAATAAGCCTTTTCCTCGAACTTTAACAATCAAATCTGATTTATCGATGATCCGTTGCATTTCAGATCTGAACAATTTCCCGAGGCGCCTTGCATTGCCAATTAAATTTTCATTTTCAACAACTTCAAGAGCCGCCACCGCCACTTTTGCTGCAATAGGATTTCCGCCAAAAGTAGATCCATGTTGACCAGGTTTAATCACCATCATGATATCGTCATCTGCTAAAACAGCGGAAACAGGATAAACGCCCCCAGAAAGTGCTTTTCCTAATATGAGGATATCCGGTTTACGGTAAGTGTTTTGTCTTTCACATTTGGATTCACAAGAACAATTACCGCACATTGCGAGCAAACTTCCAGTTCTAGCGATACCTGTTTGTACTTCATCTGCAATAAAAAGCACATTTTTTCCTTTACAAAGTTCATATGCTGAAGTCAAAAAGTTCTCATCTGGCACATATACACCTGCTTCGCCCTGAATCGGTTCTACCAAGAATCCGGCAATATTTGGCAACTCCAATGCTTTTTTCAAAGCATCGATATCATCGTAAGGAATCCGAACAAAACCTGGAGTATAAGGCCCAAAATTGGACTTCGCATCCGGATCACTCGAGAAGGAAACTATTGTTGTTGTTCGTCCGTGAAAGTTACCTTCACAAACAATTATAGTCGCTTCATTTTCTGAAATTCCTTTTTTCTCATAGGCCCATTTACGACAAAGCTTAATTGCTGTTTCTACCGCCTCGGCACCCGTATTCATTGGAAGCACCTTATCAAATCCAAAATAGCCCGTAACCATTTTTTCATAAGAACCGAGGGCATCATTATAAAAGGCGCGGGATGTTAGCGTAAGCGTTCTCGCTTGGTTGACGAGTGTATCAACAATATGAGGATGGCAATGCCCTTGATTCACAGCGGAGTACGCAGAAAGGAAGTCGTAATACCTTTTACCATCTACATCCCAAACGTATACACCTTCACCTTTCGATAAAACTACAGGAATTGGATGGTAATTGTGAGCTCCATACTGGTCTTCTAATTGCATTAATTCATTTGATAGTCCACCACTTACTTGACTTTGCGTTGCCATATATTAACTTTTCAATAACTGGCGCTAAAGATAATGACAATACCGTTGGGATTTTCAAAACGATTAGGGAAATAAGTAAAATGTACTACCCAATCTGAAAAAACAATACAATTCTAGGATTCTAAAATTAAATACCAAATTAAAACCGTTAAAAAAACTAGGCATAAACCAAGAAAAAGTGCAATAATGAATCGATTAAAGAACTTTAAACGACTTTGAATAATAGGCAACATTTTCATTTTTACTACTTCACTTTGATTGGTCGTGAGAAAGGTGATCAAAATCCAAACAAAAGAAGTAAGGATAGTTACGATAATAATTCGGCTTTCACCTTCTGGATATGTCGATAAGGGCAAGAATTTATGCCAATACGGATAAATCAGCGTAAAGAGCGCAGAGCTGAACATTGCACTGAGTTGTGACCAAGCATTAATGCGGAACCATACCCATCTTAAAATATAGACTGGAGCTACTCCAGCGGCAATAGAGAATGTAATTTTTACTAAACTTTGTAGACTATTCATATTAAGAGAAAAAATCACTGAAAGCAAACAAAGGAACAACATAGTTCCGAAAGCGATTATTCTCAATTTTTCCGCATTAACTTCTTTATTTAAATATCCTTTATAAACATCAATTGTAAGAAAGGAAGCTCCCCAATTGAGCAAGGATTCGGCGGTAGTGATGAACATTCCAAAAAAACCTAGAAAAATGACACCATGTAAAAATGATGGTACCACATTGAAAACTCCTGTTACATATTGCAATTCAGGATTAGAGGATTGTTGAGTTACACCGAGCAAAACGAGAATGTGCCCAATAACTAGAAAACCGATAATAAATGAAACAAAAATAGGTAGAATCCC
Organism: Flavobacteriales bacterium; assembly: GCA_947475275.1. Lineage (GTDB taxonomy): Bacteria > Bacteroidota > Bacteroidia > Flavobacteriales_D > Crocinitomicaceae > M0103. The sequence continues at coordinate 2,714 of CANJNE010000118.1, forward strand.
AGTCCATATTGCATTTTTTTGTCCTTTAACGGCAGTGAATCTTGCCATTTCAGGGCCTCCTCCATCAAATAAGTAGCAGCTCCACCATTGGATACCAACAAAAACAAGAATAGAAAACCACGCTTCATGATTTTCATTTTTTGGGAAGATCAATCTATGATTTGGATTATGATCAAAAAAAGCATGGACATCATGAAAACCCTTCATTTGGAAACCAATAGAAAAAAGGATAATGATCAAGCTTAAAAAAAAGATAATCGCATGCATGGCATCCAATTTAAGTTTTAATTCAAAAACATTTTTAAGCGCAAAAACCGAGAGGATTGCACCAGTTATCCAAATTGATGATGTAGCATCCAAGTTGAAAAACACTTCTAGAATTCGGGAAAAGCCAATTACATGAAAGCATAAAGACAGTGCTACAACGAGACCTCCCACATATACTGCCCGGAATACATGTAGGAATTTCCCACTTGATCCGGGAAATCTAAAAAGTAGAAATTGATTATCAGTAATAAAATCCAATTTCTGCCACAAAGGAGCAAATACTATGGGAACTACAAATGATCCTAATATTCCGGCCCAAACCATCCATAATCCTGACATACCATGTTCAGCAATTAAGCCCATTAGAAATTGCCCTTGATCTGCGGATAAATAGAACATGTAGAGGGATAAGCCTGAAACTATCCATGAAACCTTTTTATCAGCTCGAAAAACAGAAAATCTTTGTGTTTTATTTTGAAACAGGGTGATAGATAAAATCACTAAAAAATATATGATTAGTATAATCAAATCGTTCTTGTTCCGATTAAGAAAAATAGGTTCTTTCTACAAATGATGATCATTAAGGGTAAAGATAGCAATTAACCTTTTTTCAAAAAGTGATAAAACATTTGAAGTGGTCATTAATAGGCTGTTGTAATTAAATTGAAAGCTCAATTTTGGTGTTTAACAATAGTATAATTTTATCGCAATAAAAGCCTCTTATTCCGGAATTTGATTATTTGTGTGCGTCGCCTAATTGGTTATGTAAACAAAGAATTCGCATTTGCAAAAGGAATAAATCAACCTGAATTAATTATTAGATTAATAGTTGATTTTGTTCAATAAAAAAGTTCAATTCCCATTTATTGAATTTTTAAACTTCTCATTTATTAAATCTAGCTAAAAAAGCAATCCCTCAATATTGAGGGATTGCAGCGTATAGTGGTAAAGGGAATCTTTAAGACTAAATTTATTCAAAAGAAGCATTATAATATTATTTCTTTTTCGATTCAGCCAGTTCATTTCTTGTATCAAACATAATTTCTCTAAAAGCACTTACTTTTTTATTTTCAGGTGAATCACCTGAAAATTCATCAGTACCAAATTTTGAGACACAATAATCTTTAAATTCTTTCATAAATGGATCACATGCATCAGTCATTTTTGAATCCATTGCTCCTGGAGCAGATTCTAATTGATAACAATCAGACATTTTAGTTCCAATTTCAATTGCCTTATCGGCATCTTCTTTTTTCAAACCACTCTCTTGGGCTAATTTATCCCATTTACCAGCCTCAGCCGATTCTGAAGAACTCTCAACTGCAGTTGCATCTGTTTTTCCCTTATCATCACCTCCTCCGCAGCTTGCAATCATTAATGTTGTAAAAAATAGAACTCCTAAATTTGTAATTACTTTTTTCATTTTTTATTGATTTTATTACTTTTTCTTACTCTTTTGGATTTTCCGAAAACTCCCTGTTTTTTTTTTAATTTTCTTTGTGGTTTTCTCGACTCCACAATTATGATTTTAAACTAATCAACTTGATTATATAAAACCATGCAAATTAGCTAACAAATAATTAAACGTTTAACAAATATTCGATCCAACTTATTTCAACTATTATTTTTGGTAATTCGATTCTTGTTAAATCTCTTTATTATTGAAATGATTATAAAAAATTGACACCTTTTGCGAATGAAGCAGCAAATACTTGGTTTTAAATTTATTGCAAAAGAAATTCGCAAAAAACCAGAAACCTAGACTGAGCTTTTATACAGAATTATTTAGTTATACGACCATGAGATGTTGGTTTAGATCTTTTTGTTTCAAAAGTAAGACCTAAAAATTGGGATGAAAAAATTAAGGCATCGTATTTGGAAAAGTTGCCGCTGCATTAGGATTCAAGAAATAAATTTGCTTATTAAGACTTAATTTGTTGAAATAGTTGGGTAATCTATTAAAGAAGTCCTCGAATTGAATTTTAAATTTATTCATGGTATTCAGTTGTAAAATAGGATTAACCTGCAATGAGTCCAATAAGGTATGAATAATTATTCTTTGTTCTTCGATGTTACATTTTGGTATTTGGTCTAAAAAAAACGCTTCTAATTGTTTAAAGTAGTCCAAATCAAAATGGTTATAAACTTTATCGTAAAACATTCTGTAAGCAAGAAATCGAATTTTAGGGAAAATGTAAAATGCATCAAGTTGATCTTGATCTAGTTGAATTTCTTCATAGATCAATTTTCCTAACCTTTGCAGGTTTTCTTTATCTCCTTCGACATAATAGTATCTTATCAATAATGAATTCGCAAATATGTAATCTTGCATATTTTCCCAAGAGTTATGAGGAGTAATTGAACTTAAATAATAAGTCAAACCTAATTCATATTGAGGAATGGAAAAGTCGGGATCTGCAAGGAACTCATAAAATGATGAGCGAACTATGGGCAAACTGGAGAAGCCTTTAAAAAAATCAATATTTTTATTAGGATTTGTCTTAAGACTTAAAAACAGCTCTTGGCCAAGAACGAAACTTTTGTTGATAGCTAAATCTTTTGGGAACTGTTCCAAATAATCGTACAGTGGATTTAAGGTATTCGTATGAATATTGAACTGTAAAAGACTTCTAAAGTTATTTGCTTCTAATGATTTCCCATAAGAAAATTGAAACTCCTGTAATTCATTTATAACCTTCTCAAGTTCCATCCAAGAATCGTATCCCAAATATTTTGCAAGAATTGTTAGCGTGTGATAATATGGTTTATGACTGTTATTGTCCCACAAAAAAAGACGGTATAGCGTGCTATCCGAAATTGATAAACCCAACTCAACTTGGATTAGATCAGATACTTTTCTGCAGTCTGCTTTTCCCCAAATATTAAAGCCGGTTTTCACCTCTAAATACCATTTCAAACTTGCTAAATGGTAAGATGAAATTTTATACTTTGGTTTTGGCATTGGTCAAATTAATGTTAAGATTACAAAAATGATAAAAACATCAAATTTGCAATTGTTAAAATTGAAAAAAACTGAATTAAATGACACCCACATTTTTAAGAATTTCAATTTATTTTCCTGCACATTGAACCATCTATTCTCCAAATTCAATGCACCTAAATAAATTATGTTGTTTTTGATTTTTTTGGCAAGCTGGTTTAGGGGTATTGCTCAGATCTAAAACAAAAAAAACAACAATATTTTTGTTTATTTTATTTGAAGTATTTCTTAAATGGTGTTGCCTTACATTGTCATGGTTAATATTCCAGAGACACATCCTTTTTTACCTTCAAAGAAGGTGAGCATTTCATTGCTATTAATGAAGTTGTTTGGGGTGCTTAATAGGGTCATAATTTCACTTTTTGTAATTAATCAAATTTAGACTTCAATTACCATGAAATAACAGTTTAAGTTGGTTCAAGTATTCGTAGGAATATTTATTTTGGCATGTTAAAAAAAATGGCCGAACCTAAGTTCAGCCATCTTTTGTGAATAGTGGTTTCAAGTGTAAATATCAGAACGAACGAATCATACATTAAACTTGTTCACCATACCTTTAATAAGATTGGAATTTCCAATGAACTGGAATAATCACTGAAAATTCTAAAATTTACTTATTTTGATATTAGAATAAGTTTTTGGCAGCGCCTGCAAGTTTAGATTGAATAGCTGCAAATCTTTTTAAAAAATCTGCATCCTTGCAATCCCCATAATTATTGGACTTTTTATACCAATCAGCAATTTGTGTGTCAAGATTCAATGCTTCACTCGCAAGCGATGGATCTTTAGGATTCTTTTTATACTTTTTTGTAAAAGCAACATACTCATCTGCAAAAGCATCAAATTCTTCGAGAAACTCATTACAATCAGTGTCTGAAAGTTTAACATCTGATTCCTCTGGAGTAA
>CANJNE010000119.1 GCA_947475275.1 Flavobacteriales bacterium
CATCACTACCATTCCTTATCAAATGATATCAAGTCCTACTGGAACTTATCAATGGGCAAACACTTTAGGACAAACATTCCCTTATAACAATGGAGTTCTAAATGTAACTACAGTGCCACCAGGAACAACTGGCTATTATTTAACAGGATCGGCATGTGGAGTTGGTGTTGGTTCAGTTACAAGCGACACAACATGGCTTACTAGAGTATCGGCAACAGTAACAGCTACGTCAACACCAGATATTTGTTCATCAGGAATTGGAACAGTTACAGCAACTCCAGGGCAAGGTTCAGCACCTTTTACTTATAACTGGCCTACATTGGGATCTACTCAGCAAACCGTAACTGGTGTTTTCGCTGGAACATATACAGTTCAAATTACTGATGCAAACGGATGTTTTGGTAGTGCGAGTATTTTAGTTGGAGATACACCAGCCATCTTTAATGGAACAACAACAGTGGTTTCATGTCCAGGAGGAGCAGATGGAACAGCTACGGCAAACATGGTTCCTCAATTAGGTAATATTACTTATCAATGGGATGACCCACAAAATCAAACAACCCAAACAGCAACTGGATTGGTAGCTGGCAACTACACATGTACTGTTACATCAGATGTGGGTTGTACAGGAACTGTAAATGTAACCGTGACTGAAATTCCGGGAATGATTGCAACAATTACCAATACTGTCGATGCAACATGTAATTCTGGAAATAACGGAATTTTAGAAGTAACTGTTACCCAGGGAACTGCAGGTTACACTTATAGTTGGGATAACTCTTCATCGACTTTAAACGTTGCTAATGATTTGTATGCGGGTATACATATCGTTACTATAACCGACCAAAATGGATGTATAACCACCGCTACAGGTACTATTGGTGAACCTGCTCCTCTATCAATTGTTACTTTAACACCCAATACTCAAATTTGTCCAGAAGATGATATATTACTAAGTGTAACTGGAACGGGAGGATCTTCAGCATATACATTTACCTGGAAAGAAAGTGGAACAATTATAGGTACAGGAACTTCTATTACTGTAGATCCGACTGTTACAAATACCCAATATTGTGTGGAAATGTCTGAAGCTTGCGGATCACCAACTACAGATTCTTGTTTAATCATTAATTTCCCGACGCCTATCTACCCTTCAATTGCACCTAATAAACTAGAAGATTGTATACCGGGTTATTTTGAATTTGCCAATTCATCTTCTAATCCAAGTGAAATTGCTACCACATATTTTGAATTTTCCGATGGAAGTTACTATTTGGAGCAAGGCGCTGATTCAACATCTAATACTTTTGAACTTCCAAATCAGTACTCGGTAACGATGACCATAACTTCTATTTATGGATGTGTGTATGTTGATTCATTTATCAATTTCATTAACGTAAAACCTCTTCCTTTGGCTGATTTCACATTTTCTTCAAATCCAACAACATTTTTTGAAACAACAGTTCAAATGCAAGATAGGTCATCTGCTGATGCGATTCAGTGGCAGTGGTCTAGTCCAGGTTCATCACCAACTGATAGTTATTTGGAAAATCCTGTATTTACTTTTCCAGAAGGTGAAGTTGGTGAATATCCTGTAACCCTAATCGTTACTACTGAATATGGATGTACAGATACGGTAACATTAACGATGCAGGTTGTACAGGACGTATTGCTATATGCACCTAACACTTTTACACCTGACGGTGATGAGCACAATCAAGCATGGCAGATGTACATTTCAGGTGTAGACGTTTATAATTTTTCATTAGAAATTTTTAATAAATGGGGTCAAGTCATTTGGGAGTCGAATGATCCCTCAACAGCTTGGGATGGGACCTATAATGGTGAGATTGTTCCTGACGGAACTTACGTCTGGAAAGCAACAGCTAAAGATACTTTGAATGATAAGAAATATGAATTTAACGGATATATTAATGTTATTCGTTAATTAAGAGTAATTATAAAATAAACACTAAAATTAAGTGGCTTGAATAATTTAAGCCACTTTTTTATTACATTTAGTTTCTAAAATAGAAATACATATGAAAAAAGCTTTGACACTTGGTTTTTCACTTTTAACAGTTTTAATCTATACATCTTGTGATGTTATGAAGGAAATGGCCGAGATTGTAAATACTACTGCAGGAGGAACAACTGGAACAACAACCCCACAATTAACTAACGAAGAAGTAATTTCAGGATTAAAGGAAGCTTTAGTATTAGGAGCGACTAACTCTGTAAATCTAACCTCAATTACAGACGGATTTCTTGGAAATACAGCTATTAAATTGCCTTTTCCAGAAGATGCCTTAAAAATGAGAGAAAAAGCTTTGGAATGGGGATTAGATGGTCAGGTTGAAAAATTTGAGACTACTTTGAATCGTGCAGCTGAGGAGGCTGCTAAAGAGGCCTTACCTATTTTCAAAGATGCCATTACAAACATGAGTATTTCGGACGGATTTTCCATATTAAATGGCGGAGATGGTGCTGCTACAAAGTATTTAAAAGATAATACATCAGCAAAGCTATCAGAAGCGTTTAAACCAAAAGTAGAAGCGGCTATTTCGAAGGTTAAATTAACAGAGTATTGGGAACCTATTATGACAAAATACAACACAGCTATGAATTTCACAGGTGGGGATAAAATAGCAACAGATTTGAATGCCTATGTTACTGACAAGGCTATCAGTGGGTTATTTTACATGGTTGCTATTGAGGAAAATAAAATCCGTCAAGATCCTATGGCGAGAGTAACAGACTTGTTGTCAAAGGTGTTTGGGAGTATTATGAAATAATATTCATGAATTTTCCGTCATCTGAACTCGTTTTGAATGATAAAGGACAAGTTTATCATTTAGGTCTTCTACCAGAGAATATTAGTGAAAAGATCATAATTGTTGGCGATCAAGATCGTGTAACGATGGTTTCGCAAAACTTTGAAAGTATTGAGCATCAATCCCAACATCGTGAATTTGTATGTCATACAGGAAATTACAAAGGAAAAAGGATTACGGTATTATCTACAGGAATTGGAACCGACAATATTGACATTGTTATAAATGAATTGGATGCTTTAGTTAATATAGATCTCAAAAAGCGTATTGAAAAGGATCAATTAACTAGTCTTGACATCATTAGGATAGGTACTTGTGGCATTCTTCAACCTGAAATTCCTGTTCATTCATGGATTTTATCCTCACATGCTTTTGGTCTAGATAATATTGCACATTTTTATGACATTCCTTTTGAAAATGAAGAAAAGTTAATTTGTCAAGAAATTGTGCGACAAATTCAGCTTCCAAAAGGTATTAGTCCTTACTTAATTTCTTCTGACCATACCATTTTTGAAAGATTGAATTCAGATAAAGTCTTTTCAGGAATCACTGTAACAAGCAGCGGATTCTACGGTCCACAAGGACGACAATTAAGACTTAAAAATCAACATGAAAATTTGAATGACGCCCTCACAAAATTTGATTATAAAAATTATCGTATTAGCAATTTTGAAATGGAAAGTTCTGCATTGTTTGCTTTAGGTAGAGGCTTAGGGCATAGAACAGGAACGATATGTCTTGGTGTGGCAAACAGACCTGCACAACAATTTTCCAATGGTTATAATGACAATATGTTGAAACTAATAGAATACGTTTTGGAACGTATTTAATTTATAGGTCTATAAATTTTTAGGTCACCTTCTATCACTGAAGAAGAAATAAATTGAGACGTAATCACTTTTCTTTTCCCATCAACATTTTGATGAGCCAAGATTAAATCCGTTTGGGATGTCACCTCATATATTATTGCAGTGTGATGAGGAAAACTTTGGTATGAGGTCCATCCATTGTTGCTAATTTCGGTTTTCACATTTTCGAATTGAATAATATCTCCAGGATATATGCATTCATCTTTATCCAATAGTCGTCCAAATTCATAAACATCTACAAGTTTAGCCTCTGCATAATCCAAAGCTCCTTTAGCTAGATCCCAGCACTCACCTCTTCCGATTTTCTTTCCCATACTATTATCAACAAACTCCAGTATAGATACATTAATATTAGGTGTTTCATCGCATTGCGCTAATGAAACAATGGTATTAAAGAATGTCAGTATTAGCATCAAACTTTTCATGTTAATTTTTTTTAATAGATTTTAAAATACGATTAATTTTTGCTCTATCCACCTTTAAAATCGATTCAGAAAAGAAGGAATCTTCATCTAAATTCACTTTAGTTGTTCCAGAAAAATGTATTGAATCCACTTTCAGTTCTTCATTTAATTTAGAAATATTTGCAGCATTAACTCCTCCACCAGGCATGATTTCAATTCTACCCTTTGCATAGGAAACCATTTCTTTTAAAATTGGAAAACCGTAGTCCACATTTCTTGCCATTCCAGAAGATAGTATACGATTAAGTTTTAAATCGATAAGTACATCCATTGCTTTTTTCCAATCGATAACATCATCAAAAGCACGATGAAAAGTCACTTCCATTCCATTTGCTTTGTCGATTATCTCTTCAAGGAAAATACTATCGATATTATTTCTATCATTAAGAACACCGATTACTACGCCTTTTGCACCCATTTCACGACAATTTTTCACCTCTCGAAGCATAATTTCCAATTCTTCTTTTTGATAATGAAATCCCCCAGGTCTTGGACGAATTAATACATGAGTTTCTATTCCATATGCAATTGCATATTCAATCATACCATAGGACGGTGTTATACCACCTTGTTCTAAATTCTGACACAGTTCGATTCGATCAAAATTGAGTTCCTTAGCAAGGTGAATTGCTTCAATTGAGGCAACACAAAGTTCTAGTTTCATGGTTTAGTATTGACAATGATTTCATCTAAAAAAGTCCAAGGAACATTTCCTTCTCCCGGCATTCCTTCTGGGATTTTAGGCAACGATTTAATGATTACTTTTAAATAGCGTGCTTTTTTCGAAAAACTCAAACTCACGTTATTATCACTAAATAAAATTCGCTGTATTTTAATGCGTTTATACTTCTTTTTTGATGATTTTAAACCAAAAAGTTCTATTGCATTTGGAGCATGAATCCATGAATTGTGGTCAGTAAGAAATCCCAGATTTAAGGATTCTAAGTTTTTCATTTCGAGTAAGTCCAACTCGAATTCTATTTGAGATGTATCAAATCCCAACCATTCATGACCTTTCCATGGTAATGAACCATGAATTCCATCAACAAGTGTCAATGCACCATTTCCGCAATATCTCTCATTTGGTAAAGTAAGCAGATTAATCGGCAATCCTAATGAAGGGTGGGATTGAAACTTAAAGGATATTTGTTCAGCATTATATTGAGAAGCCAGGCTGAATGAATAGTTGATATTTTCATTGGTAGAAGTTCGTTCAAAAACCAAGGTGTCCTCTACTCCAACAGTTTGAATTTTATCTAAAGTATCCAACATTTGGTCAGAAGATGCAAGTAAATCAAACTGGTAATTTTCGGTATTTGCTTTAAAATGAACTTTTACACCTTTTTCATGGCTAAACACTTGCATTTCAGGATTGAAATATGCCTTTGAAAAATTAACATTATACCGTTGAAGAAATGCCATTTGATGAAATACAAAAACATCAATAAAATTGGATAAATCAGGCTTATTTTGACACCATAACACCTGAGCTAAAGCTAAAGCCCTTGGATAGGTCATGTATTCTAACTGATGCATATCAGGAATGTATTCTGTCCATAAATTTGCTTGTCCGCCCATAATATAAGCTGCTTCATCAACAGATAAATCTTCCGGAATTGGATTAAAATCATAAACCTTTTCCAATGATGTATATCCACCTATTGCTAATGGTTCGGAAGCATTTTTGCTTTGATAATGATCAAAATAGCAATGAGAACCAGGGCTCATAACTACGTAATGATTGAGCTTTGCAGCTTCAGTTCCACCTTCAAATCCCCGCCAAGACATCACTGCTGCATTGGGTGTTAATCCACCTTCCAGTATTTCATCCCATCCAATAATTTTTCTACCTTTTGAACTAAGGTATCCATCAATTTCACCAATAAAATAGCTCTGCAATTCATGTTCGTCTTTAAGGCCATTTTCACGGATAACTGCTTGGCATTTTTTACATTTTTTCCATCTGGTTTTTGGCGCCTCGTCACCACCTATATGAATATATTCTGATGGAAATAAGGCAATAACCTCGTCTAAAACATCTTTTAAGAAATCCAAAGATGATTCATGTGCACAAAAAATATCATCAAAAACTCCCCACAAACCAGGAACACCCAATTGTTCTCCAGTGCAAGAAAACTCTGGATAAGCAGCCAAAGCTGCTCTGCTATGACCGGGCATTTCAATTTCAGGGACAACGGTGATAAATCTTTTGGATGCATAATCTACCACATCTTTGATTTCTTCTTGAGTATAATAGCCACCATATTTTTTGGTAGTATATGTTCTCGGCGAAGTGGTGTAATGATCATTTAATGTGCTATCTCTCCATGCTCCAACACCCGTTAATTTTGGATATTTCTTAATTTCTATTCTCCAACCTTGGTCATCCGTTAAATGCCAATGAAAGGTGTTGAACTTGTAGAAAGACATTAAATCAATATATCTTTTTACTTCTTCAACCGTAAAAAAATGTCTACTTACATCTAGATGCAATCCGCGCCATTGAAATTTTGGATAATCTTGAAGAAAACACTTTTGAATATAATACTCTCCTTTTACACCTTGAAGCAATTGGAATAAAGAGGTTATTGCATAGAAACAACTTCTATCTGAACTGTAATTGATGGTAATTTTATCAGCAATATTAATAGAATAGAAATCCTCTGGAGTATTGAACATTTTCTTGAACGTAACATTGTTTTCGGAGGC
>CANJNE010000120.1 GCA_947475275.1 Flavobacteriales bacterium
GAATAGAAGACCATGTGAAGAAACAAATCGCCGATTTCACCTTTTATGGCATTCAAATCATTTTGTGTTATGGCATCTGCCAATTCGTAGGTCTCTTCAATGGTTAGTGGACGTAAGGTTTCGAATGTTTGTTTTTTATCCCACGGGCATTTTTCCCTTAAATCATCCATTATGTCTAACAGCCTCTGAAAGGCAATCAAGCGCTCGTCCATTCTTTTTTAATCAAAATTATAATTTTTTTTCGGTAAGGTTCTTATTGTGTATTTTTGTCATATTGTGAAACGAATTTACTTTATTTTCATCTTACTAACCGGGATGTCATTTTCTCAAAAGATTGAGGATTGGGGTATCGAATACCGACAGAAAATAGGTTTTTTGGCTGCCCACCGAGGGACCATGTCGCATTTACCTCAAGATCATGCAATAGCGGGGGAGCTTTCTTTTCATCGTGTTATGAATGGTAATAAAATTTGGCACCATGCATACCGTTATCCATCAGTTGGGGCAACCTTATTTGGAGGATCTGTAGGGAATAATGAAGTACTAGGTAATTATTGGGGTGCTTACGGATTTATTGAGTTTCCCTTGGTGAATACCAAGTTTTATCAGTTGATGTGGAAAATGGGCGCTGGATTGGGTTATTCACGAAAAGTCTATGATCAAGAATTAAACCCTTATAATGTAGCCATGAGCTCTCACCTAAATGCTCTGGTATCTTTTGGTTTGAAGAGTAATTTCAAATTTGGTATGAATGCCATTACATTAGGTTTGGATTTGACACATTTTAGTAATGGTTCATTCAAAGTCCCCAATTTAGGAATTAATTTACCATATCTTTCTTTAGGCTATACCCGTTATTTCCAGCATCCTGCAAGGAAAAAAGCAAACACCACTGCTTCAACTGCTTCAACTGCTGAAATAAGCGTAATGACCTTGGATTTGAAATCATATCTCCCTAGAAAGAAGTGGTTTTATGGTATTACTCTGGCAGGGAGTGTTAAGGAAATCTTTCCAACAGAAGGAAAGAAATACCCAGTTTTTGGATTGACTGCTTTTGCGAGATATTTCGGGAGTCGTAAAGCTGGATTCGAGGGTAGTTTTGATGTCATTTCAAAGCAGGCGATAATGGGGTATAAACCCGAAATTCAAAAATCGCAATGGGACATTCTCCAGCTTGGTCTTTTTGCGGGATATTTATTGCCATTGGATCAATTTCATTTCGTTTTTGGAATGGGGGCTTATTTGAAAGATAAATACCAACCAGAAGATGCTGTTTATCATCGTGTTGGTATGCGTTATTATTTCAAAAATGGTTTAAATGCACAAGTGCAATTAAAAACGCACTGGGCTAGAGCAGACTATGTGGAATGGGGGATAGGGTACACTTTTAATTACAAAGGGAAATTATGAGGTTGATTGTATTCTTTTTGGTTTTAACTGCTGTAACTTCATGTAAAAAGTCAGCTGATAGGCCTTGCTTGAAATCTGTTGGTGAAAATTCGTCTAAAGATATTCAATTGGATCCTTTCAATAAGATTAAACTTTATGCGCACTTGAATTATCTTTTGGTTCAAGATTCAACTGATAAATTGGTTATTAAAGGAGGAAAAAATTTATTAAATTTTGTGAAAGCCGAGATGGTCGATGATGTACTCGAAATTTCTAATCAAAACAAATGTAATTTTTTGCGAGATTATGATCAAAAGATTACTGTGGAGATCCATTTTACCAGTTTAATAAATATCCATTTTGAAGGTTCAGAGCCTTTGTTGAGTGATGGAAAGTTGAAATTTGATTGGCTTACCTTACTGATTCGGGATGGGGCAGGACCAGTTGAGTTGGATTTTGACGCTCAGTACATTAACACAATTCTAGCTCATGGTTTTGGAAGTTTTAAATTCACCGGTACAACCAATCAGGCTAATTTCAATATTCGTAGCAATGGATACGGTGATGCATACGGCTTATCAGTAAACGATTCAATTACCGTAATTTCTAAAACCCAAGGTGATGTTAAAGTAAATGCTGATGGAGCAATTTTAAAAGCTCAAACTGAGGCAGATGGAGATGTTTATTATAAAGGTATCCCTTCCTCTATTTTATTCAATCAATACGGAGACGGAAAATTGGTTGATGCCAATTAATAATTTTGTTTCAAGTTTTTTAAAATTTGAATTGCCATAGACAAGGCGTCTTTAAATTAGGTATGATTTTAAGTTCTTTTGGCCTGCAGAATGTTTAAAACCAAATTAAATGCAACTTCAAGCTGTTCTTCAGGTGTCAAATTTGAAGTGTCTAATACGATAGCATCTTTGAGCTGAACAAGCGGACTTTCCTCACGAGAAGAATCCAACAAATCACGTTCGTTAAGATTTTGTAAAACTTCTTCAAAACTCGCATCAATTCCTTTCTGTTGAAGTTCTTTAAATCTCCGTTTAGCCCTGATTTCAGCTTGTGCTGTTACAAATAACTTCAATTCGGCATTCGGAAATACAACAGACCCAATATCCCTTCCATCCATTACAATTCCACCTCGTTCTCCCATTTTTCTTTGTTCCTCAACTAATTTTAACCGCACTTCCTTAATACTCGCAATTTTTGAAACTTGGTTGGCAATCTCAGGGGTTCTTATTTTTTTTTCAACATTGATTCCATTCAAAAACAAATCATTTTGATCAGGTAGTTCGTCATTTTTTTGAAAAGTCAAAGAAATATCAGGAAGCGATGCTATAATTTGTTGCTCAAGTGGAGCATTATTATTAATCAGCTTATTTTCGATACAATAAAGCGCTACGCCTCTGTACATCGCACCGCTATCTATAAAGATGTAGCCTAATTTTTTAGCTAGTGCTTTGGAAAGCGTACTTTTTCCGCAAGAAGAGTAACCGTCAACGGCGATGGTGATTTTATTTGTCATGTGTAATCGATTGTAAAAGCCAATGCCTTCAATTTATACTTGCAATAAAGTTAACATAAGACTTAAGAATAATTAATAGGAGTTAATTTTTTGTTTGAAGTTTAGATTAAATTTGGCCAACGATTAAATGATTTTTTTCGTTATATATTTTGCTAAATTTAAAAAACTGCTAATTTGAAAACTTTTATTTATCTGCTTGTTTCGTTATTTGTTTCCGCTAATTTATTGGGACAAAATGTTGTCAGATGCTACACTGATGAAATGCATCAAGAACTTTTGAATAATCATCCTGAATTGGAATCCAATGTCCAATTTGAATCTTGGATGCAAAGTGCAATAACGCAACAGCAAAGTATGGCAATGATAGGAGGCGTTTATTATATTCCTGTAGTTGTTCATGTAATTCATAATGGAGAAGCTGTTGGCACCGGAACGAATGTTTCTTTTGCAGCAATTCAATCTCAAATTGATGTATTAAACGAAGATTTTAGAAGAATTTTTGGAAGTAATGGATGGAATACACATCCAGATGGTGCGGATTCCAAAATTCAGTTTTGTTTGGCTCAACGACGACCTGATGGATCAGCATTTCCAGTAGGAGAACCCGGTGTAAATCGAATAAATCGTACAACTGCGGGTTTCACAACTCCACCATTTACAACTACCTATATTGATGCAACGATAAAACCTTGGACCTACAATAATAATGTTCCAACTGCAACTCGTGGTTGGGATCCGGCAAAATATATGAATATTTGGCTATGCAACATTTCCGGAGGTATTTTAGGATACGCACAGTTTCCTCAAAGTCCTCTTGGAGGAATGGGATGCACCAATCCAGTTGCAGCCACAGATGGTGTGGTTTTTCTCTACAATTCTATTGGAAAGAGTTCTGTAACGGGTTTTATAGGAGTTTATAATGAAGGAAGAACTGCAACACATGAAATCGGTCATTGGTTAGGGTTAAGACATATCTGGGGTGATGGTGGTTGTACAATAGATGATTTTTGTAACGATACTCCTGAAGCTGCTGCAGCAAACTTTGGTTGTCCCGTTGGCACAAATTCTTGCACGGCAGCACCTGATGCAGGTCCTGATATGATCGAAAATTATATGGATTACACCGATGATTTGTGCATGAATATATTTACGAATGATCAAAAGATGAGAATGCGAACTGTTCTTGAAAATAGTCCGCTACGTGCCACTCTCATTAATTCTGATGCATGTACACCCCCAATAGGAAATGATGCATCAATAGTGAATATAATTAATCCAAAAGGAGACAATTGCCCAGGAAGTATTATTCCTAATGTTACAATTAAAAATCGGGGATCTTCCAACCTTACTTCAGCTACAATTTCATATACAATAGATAACGGAAGCGCCACAACTTTCGCTTGGTCTGGAACACTTGCTCCAGGAGCTACAGCAAATGTTAGTTTACCTGCCTTTACAACCACATTAGGTCAACATACCATTAAGGCGTATTCAATATTGCCAAATGGTACTGCTGATCAGGCTGTTGTTTATGATACATCATCTATATCTTTTACCATTTCTAATGGAATAAATGCGCCTTTTACTGAGAATTTTGACGGAAGTATTTTCCCTCCAGATGTTCGGTGGGTGGTTGAGAATGGAAGTAACGATTGTTACATGTGGGTTGGTGCCTCCGCTGTTTCAAGCACGGGTGTGTTCAATAATAATGCTGCTCAATTCCCTGGTTTTGGAAATAATACAGCTGCAACTGAGAATTTAATTACTCCAATTTTTATTCTTCCATGTAATGCAACTGCTGCAAATCTGCAATTTGATGTAGCTTACAGGAGGAGAAATACCACAGTTGCCAATTATGAAAGATTATATGTGGAAATTTCTCAAGATTGCGGTGCAACATGGACAGCAACACCGATTTACGATAAGTCTGGAACAACGCTTCAAGTACTAACTGCGACGTTAACAACCTACTATCAACCTATTGGGGTGACAGACTGGAGGACAGAAACTATTGATTTGTTACCTTTCGTTGGAACGACTTCGAAGAATGTAAAATTTAGAATAAGAGCAGTTGCCGCAAATGGAAATAATATTTACATAGATAACTTAAAGTTTAATGCAACCACACCAGGAGAAATTAATGTTACACAAGCAACCAATGCTGTATTAGATGAAGGATCTTATTCGTTCGGTAATGTTGCCTCAGGTGTAAGCACTACAGCAACATTTACAATAACCAATACTGGTACTTCAACTTTAATTTTAACTGGTCCCATTAATATTACCGGAACAGGTTTTTCATTAGGATCAACCTTTGGAACGACTACTGTCGCTGCGGGCGGAACAACAACCTTTAGTGTTGTATTTAATCCTTCTTCAGGTGGAACATATTCCGGAAATGTTTCTTTCGGCACCAATGATTGTGATGAACCGACTTACAATTTTGTGCTTTCTGGAATAGCAACTATACTTCCCCCGGTTGCTGCATTTACGGCAACTCCATTGCTTGTTTGTGCCGGTTCGCCAGTAGTTTTTACAAATAACTCTACTAATGCAACTTCATATTCTTGGAACTTTGGAGCTACAGCAACTCCTTCAACTTCTACCTTAGCAAATCCTACAGTTACTTTCAGCACTGCCGGAGCAGTTACCGTTTCATTGACAGCTACAGGACCTGGTGGTAACAATACAGTGACAAATACCAATTACGTAACAGTAGTATCATCGACCGGTGCTGCGCTTCCTTTGACTGAAGGTTTTACAACCGCAACTTTTCCTCCAACAGGTTGGTCAATTGTTAATGCCAATACATCGCCAACAACCTGGGTTAGAACGACAGCGGCAGGTTTTGCGCCAACAGCTGGAAATTCAATGATGTTCAACAATTTTTCATACAATGATGGAGATGATGATGAGGTAAGGTTAACTGGTGTAAATATGACGGGTTATGCTACTGCTCAATTACAATTTGATGTGGCTTATGCTCCTTTTAATACAACACGATTTGATGGTCTTCAAGTTTTGGTTTCTACCGATTGCGGTGCAACATTTACTTCGGTTTATTTGAAGTCAAATACAGTTTTAGCTACTGCTGCAGCTACCACTGCTAGCTTTACTCCAACAACAACACAATGGCGAACGGAAACGGTAAACCTATCTTCTTTTGTAGGAAATTCCAAAGTAATTGTTGCCTTTAAAAATTTATCAGGAAATGGGAATAGATTATTTGTTGATAATATTAATATAACGGCAGTTCCGCCTACAACTCCCCCTGTAGCTTCTTTTACGCCATCAGTTACAAGTATTTGCGCTGGACAAACTGTAACATTTAATAATACTTCTACAGGAAATCCTACAAGTTACAATTGGTCTTTTGGTGGAGGAACTCCTTCAACATCAACTATAGCAAACCCAGTAGTTACGTTCAATACAGCTGGAACCTATACTGTTTCACTTACTGCTACCAATGCAAGTGGGTCTAATACCTCAACTCAAAATAACGCTATAACAGTAAATGTCATTCCATCTCTTTCAAGCACGAACCAAACAATTTGTGCAGGCTCACCAGCGACCTTGGTTGCAACTGCTAGTCCAGCTGGCGGGACTTATACCTGGTCAACAGGTGGCACTGGATCAAGTGTTTCGGTTTCACCAGCAACCACAACACCATATACGGTAACTTATACAGCAAATGGTTGTACTTCAACAGCTTCAACCTCAACAGTTACAGTAAATCCATTGCCAACCTTAACAAGTACGAACCAAACAATTTGTGCAGGCGCACCAGCGACCTTGGTTGCAACTGCTAGTCCAGCTGGTGGAACTTATGCCTGGTCAACAGGTGGTACAGGATCAAGTGTTACAGTTTCTCCAACAACCACAACACCATATACGGTAACTTATACGGCAAATGGTTGTACTTCGACAGCTTCAAC
>CANJNE010000121.1 GCA_947475275.1 Flavobacteriales bacterium
GATTCTGTAAATGCTGTTTTTCCAAATTTTGTGTTTTTATCATCAGCAGTAATCAATTCATAAACCTTTTCATAATATGGTTTTTGACTGTAATTAGTCTCCACTGTATCCACAAAGTAGGTAACACGTGCTCTCCACAAAAATCCTGGGTAATATGTATTAGAAAGTTCATTCAATTTTGCAAAAGCGCTATCTGCAGAATTATAATTCTTCGGACCATAATAATATGATCTTCCTAAATCATAATATTCCAAACCTTTTAACTCTGAAACTATTTTCTTTTTATTATATACTTCAATAACCTTATCATATTTTTTAGCTTTGAAATACAACTTACCTATTTCACCAAGTATTTCATGAGCTGTTGGATTTAATTCGTACCCTTTACTTAGCTCAATAATCGCTAAGGAATCACTACCTGAAAGAGAAAGCAACATACCTTTATATTTATAATCTTCAAAAATAATTTTATCACTTGGAACAATTCCAAAATATCTATCAAGTGCTTTGAGACCATTCGTTGTTGCCGTGCTTACATCTACTCCATCTGTTTGATGGCATTCGTAGTAACAATATGCCAAAATACGCTCCATGAAATAATTGTTGAAATTGGCTGCTTGAAGCGATTCAATTTGTTTTATTGCATCACAATATTGTCCTGCGATATATAATGAAGATGCATATCGGTAGCGTGCTTCATTGCCATTGTTCAATTCTAAATACTTCTCCCAGTTTTGAATAGCCAATTGTCCTGATCCAAATAAGAAATATAATTCGGCATTTTCCCTATAAGCAGGCGCATAGGTCGGATCAATTGAAATGGCTTCTTTATAATAATCATTTGCCGTTTCCCAGTTTTGCGCACGGCGGTATAAATTCGCAACCCTTACAATACCTCTCGGAGATTTAGGATTAATTTTTAAAACTTCATTATAACATTTAATCGCCTCGCTTCCATTGTCTGGTGTTTTCGCCAATAGTGCATCGCCAAGCAATAATTGAGAGTCTTCATTTTTTGGATCTAATTTGATGGCAATGTTTAAAACGCTAATCGCATCATCCAAACTTTGCAATGGAGATTCAATATAAGTTTCAGCAATGGCACGCATCACCTCTGTATTCTTGTTCTTTGTTGCACTTAATGCTTTTGCAAATGTTGCTTTTGCGCCAACTTGATCATTATTTAACCATTGTATTTTTCCCTGAGCAACAATAGAAAGCGGATTTTCTGGATTAAGTCCTGTTCCTTTAAGCCAGGTTGCTTTCGCTGAATCCACATACTCAGGAGCTTTGTCAACTTGAGACCATTCATAGAAGTTCTCTGCTTTGTAGAAATAATAAGATCCGTTATTCGGTTCTTTTGCAATCAAGGCATCAAAAGTTGCTTTTGATTCTGTAAACCGCTCATTTTCGGTTTTATAAATTCCATCTTGAAGCGTCTGAGCATAGCTAAGTCCGCTTGAAATCAAAATAAAAAATGTAGGTATTTGAGTTTTCATTTTACTTTTTTCTGTTGATTTACAATTCTCCTGCCAAAATTAAAAATTTATATGTTCAAACATATTTAAATGCAATTATTCTTCTGTACTTATTTCAATTAATCTTAGAGGCGCATTAGCAGGTACTAATGCAGATTTTTGAACAATAATTTGTCCCTTCTCCCCTTTCATAAATAAAACCAACCCAGAATGTAAACCATTTCTGCTGCCCTTATTCAAAATCCATATTTCACGAGTTAATGGATATTCCTTCGTATACAAATATCCTGAAAAAGGCTTGTAATATTCACCATTTTCCTTCGAAGACACTCCCATAACGGTTATTCCTTGCATAAAGTTAACTGCTTTAGGGTCATCACTATCACCAATCCAGTTAAGACCGATAACCCCCAATGCACTTTTATTTTCTTTAACATAATCTATAACTTGCAGATTACTTTCAACTGCGAAAACGTTTACCGGAAACTTTTCAATTGCAACTAACTTTTTCAAATAATTATAGTTGGCTGAATTGGTTTTATCGAAAACAACATTAATTTTTGTTTTCAATGTTTTCCAGTCAGAAATTTCACCGCGAAGTATTTTTTTTAAACCTTCTATTGATATAACGGAATCAGCGTTTGACTTGTTAACAATTAATGCTATTGCATCAGTTGCAATTTTATCGGTTTTGACGTTTATTTTTTTATTGTTTAAAAACTTTTTTTCCTCTTCTGTTAAATCCCTAGATATACAAACAGCTTTTACAGTATCATTTAAAAATTTATTAATGATAATTCCTTCAGGCTCGTATATTGCTTTAATATTGGCTTTAGGATTTAGCCCTTTAAAAGTATCAGTGCATGTTGTGAAAAGTGGTTTAAACGATTCATCTACAAAAAATTCAATATCACCTACTCTATGCGTATCGCCACCACTTTTTTTTGACTGACTACAGGATGAGAAAATACACAATAAAAATACTAGGAAAAATAAATCCCTTATGATGCTATTCTTTATCATGTGTTATTTCTTTAAAGTTTTTAATTAATCTGAATGATCTGTAAATACAGTACAATAAAAGAAATATTATAATAATTGATCTTCTATTACCATTAATTTCATCCATTCCTATGTTCGTGAAATAAAAGAAATAAACAAGTACCATACAAGATGCAACTACAACAATTCCTGTTATAAATGAAAAAATTTTCAACCGATTTTAAAAAAAAAAAAATCCCCGATAAATCGGGGAATAATGATTTGAATATTAACTTCCTAGAGAAAGGGATATTGGTAGGATATACCATTGTGGCACACTTCTACCAGCAATTTTACCTGGCCTCCAACCATTTAATTTACGAATAACACGCAAGGCTTCTGTATCACATTCCGGACAAGATGGAACCATTTTTTGTTCGATTGAAACATCTGAAACAGTCCCATCAGTATTTACAACAAAACGTACATACAACTTACCTTGAATCTGCATTTCACGCGCGATATCCGGGTACTTGTAATTATCATTAATAAATTGCATGATACCCGCAAAACCACCAGGGAATTCAGCCTCTTCATCCACAAAGGTATAAGGCTCAACTTTCTGTTCTACAACTTTATTTTCTTTAAATTCAGGAGTACCTTCTTCCTCATCAGGATTAAATCCAAAAGGATCTTCTACACCATTCTTGGTTTCCTTACCAGAATTTACATCCGGATCAGGAATCTCAATTGTCTCATCGTCCCTGTCCGAAACAATTGGCGGAGGAAAAGCTACAGTTTTAACAGGAGGTGGTGTTTCTTTTGGTGGCGGTGGTGGTGGTGGCGGTGGTGGCGGTGGAGCCGTTTCTTTTTTCGGCTTCATCATGTCCATACTCACCATATCTCCCATCATCTTTCCATCGTCTTCTTTTTCTTCTGGTAATGATCTCACATAAAAATATGCACCAAAAACCGCAGTCAAAATCAACAATAAAGACAAGGTAATTAACAACATTCGTTTTTCGTAATACCTTCTTAAAACATAAGCTCCATAACCTCTATTCCTGTGATTAAAAACAAGTTCGTTTCTATCAGAAGATGTTATTTGCTGCCAAGATTTTGAGGTGATATAATCGTATAACGTAACGAAAGCCACCAAACCGATAATTACATAAATAAAGCCCATCTTATTTCAGTTTTAGTTTTAATAATTCCTTCTCTTCCTCTAAAAACCCATCTTCATCAATCGGAGCTACAATACCAATTTCAGCTATTTTTAATTCGTCAATCAAATCAATAAAATTCTTACAAATAGCTTTATCATCAGTTTTTATTAGAACCTTCAAAGATTTCTTATCTTTCTTGGCCTCAATTAACTTTTTATCGTAAGTAAGCGTATCTATTTCTCTGGTCTTGAGTTTGCTTTGCAAGCTCAACTTTTCAGTTAAAACAAAGTCATTTCTATCTGCAAGCAATTTTCTAATTCCATCAGGACCAAAATTCGTTTCAGATAATTTTGTTGGGCCGGTTGGACTTTGATCGTCTTTACCGTAAAACTTACCTGAGTAATAATATACTTTATCCTTAGAAAGTAAAAAAGTAATCGCATTTTTAATTTCTGGTTGCTTTACTTCATCATTTTTATCCAATTTCGCAGGATAAACTAAACTCATTACCTTAGGCTTACTAAAAGTCGAAGTGAGTACAAAGAAAGTCAATAACAAGAATGCCAAGTCAACCATTGGCGTCATGTCAATCCTCGGATTACTCTTTTTCGCTCTTTTTTTACCTTTCTTACCGTGGCCTTTATCACCACCTTCTGCAATTTCTGCCATAGAATTTTAATTTATATAGGAGCAATTTCCATGGATGTTACAAAATTGAGGTTATTAAGGTTCAATTCCCTAAAAACGTCTATTACCTTTTTTGCTTTACTGTATTCAGTATCACCGTCTACACGTAAGATGTATTTTGGTTTAAAATCGTCAATCTTAACGTTAGCATTTTTCATTTTTGCATCCTCAAAACTTGTTCTTCCAGTATTTCGAGCTGCAGCATCCCCGAATTGAATCCAATACCTCAATTCGTTGGTTGTCGCTTCAGTGGTATCTGTCGGGATACCTTCTGGAAATGCTTCTTTTCTTTTATCAGCTTCAGAATTTATATATTCCTTTAACTTATTAACCGGACAACTAAAACTTGCCATCATTTGAAATTCTTCTCTTTCTTTTTGAGAAAAATTTATTTTATAAGTACTGGCAATGTTATCTAAAACCTCACCTTTTGCTTCCGAATTTGAAACATTAAAGAAAATCTTTCCTGTTTTGTCAACGGTAACGATAATTGCATTCTTCGGAATGTCTTTGTCTGTAACACTCGATGGCAAGGATACTTCAAATGGTTCTGGACTTCTAAATGAGGCCGATAGCATAAAGAAGGTCACCAAAAGGAACGCCAAGTCAACCATGGGTGTCATGTCGATCGAAGGCGAGCTTTTCGGCATTTTAATTTTTGGCATCTTCTTAAGTATTTAAAATGAACAATTATTTTTTATTTCTGACTTGCAGAAAAATCTTGAACAATTGTGAATGAGGCCTCATCAATACTGTAGGTCATTGCATCAATTTTTGTTGAGAAGAAGTTGTACATAATAATTGCGATTGTAGAACCAGCAATACCAAAGAAAGTATTAATCAATGCTTCAGAAATACCAGTTGCCAATTCAGAAGTATCAGGAGCACCACCGCTCATCGCAGCAAATGAACGAATCATCCCTAATACTGTTCCGATTAGACCAATCAATGTTGCGATAGACGCACATGTCGAAAGAATAACAAGATTTTTAGACAACATTGGTAACTCCAAAGCTGTTGCCTCTTCTAATTCTTTCTTCAAAGCTTCTACTTTCTGTTCTTTATTGGAATCAGAATCATTTTTAATATGATCGTACTTAACAAGTCCTGAGCGAACAACATTTGCCAAAGATCCTTTTTGCTTATCACAAGCTTCGATAGCTGGAGTAATGTCTTTGTTTTCCAACATTGATTTAACGTTAGCTACAAATTTGTCTGGTCTTCCCTTCCCTCTTGCGAAAGAAAGTGTAACAAAACGCTCAATTGAGAATATAATAATAATCAAGTTGATGGCTACAAGGATTGGTACGATAAAACCACCTTTATAGATTGTACCTAAATAATGTGGAACATTTTCGGACCATCCAATGTCCTCGCCCTCTACTAAAGGAACAGGCTCTCCTTCTGCATCAAAATTTTCGGGTGCACCAAAAACATACGTATAAATCAAAACTCCAGCAACCAGACATACTACTATTGAAAGCACTGACATTAAGGAGTTAAACCCACTAATAGTTTTATTTTTACTCATAGCTATAATTTTATTTTTTTTTCGATTAGGTCGCAAACATAACAAAAAAGTTTCAAAAGAACAATCTGCAAATGTTACCTTTTTATTAACGACAAAAACGATAACGCTAGAATTTGAAAATTATTTTATTACAAAAACAATTTTAAAATCAACTATAAATTCAACAAGAAATCCATTGTATCCATATCGTCTGCATAATCCTCCCAATTAGGGCATTGAGCTTTTCCAAAATCCAAATAATCTTTTCCTACAATAACTTGAATACTCTTTCTATGGGTCTGAATGTAATCTTCGATATCTTTCATTGAACTGTAATAATGATAATTCAAAACGGCTATTGGACTAATAAGATCTTCATTCTTATTGATTAATACAAAATTATTATCAAGAAAATCTATTTTATTCAAAAGAAAAATGGCTCGATGATAATCGTAATTATTTGCGTATTTGTGATGATTGATAATGTCGGAAAAAGAAACAATATTTTTAAAAAAGAGGTTTAGATTGAAATTATTTGGTATCATTATGTGAGAAACATTTCTACATCCCAAACCGAAGTAATTAAAAATATCATTACCCAATCTTTGAATATCCTCGTCAGTCTCAATACCCTTTAATACAGCTAAGGAGGTTCTGTTTTTTCGAAATAAACAAGGAAGATTTCTAAAATATGTTCTAAACTGTTCAATAGTATTGTTACTCCCGGTTGCAATTACTGCGTCAAAATCACGAGCCGGACCGTTAACAAAAAATATTCTTTCTTTAAAATTGGGGTTTATTTTAATTAATATTTCTGCAATTAAAGGCAACAATGAGGCGTCTTCTGAACTTTGCTTACAAAGTATTTTGTTTCCACTCATTAAAACTGAAACAAAATCATGAAAACCAACCAGGGGAATATTCCCTGCCATAACAACAAGGATAGATTTTGA